>NZ_JBFBEY010000031.1:0-49125 GCF_040683875.1 Arthrobacter sp. NPDC093128 | reverse complement strand
AAGCTGCGCGCCAACCTCGGCGCAGGCCAGACCGCATCAGACGCAGAAGCAGCCAACAAGCTCTGAACCGCTCCCTCGCTACAGCGCCCTAAACCCGCGCCTGACAGCCCCTGATACGAACACCCCGCCGCGGACCATCCGCGGCGGGGTATTCTGCGTTCCGGGCGTTTCCACATACGGTCCGATGCCTCTGGCCTGCTGCGGCAGGGCGGCCCTAGGCTCCCTACATGAACACATTCGACGGCATTCCCGCCGGTGCCTCCGGCTTCTATGCGGACCTTGAGCAGAACAACAACCGGGACTGGTGGCTGGAACACAAGGCCCGGTACGAGACGCTCGTCCGGGAACCGCTGGCTACCCTGCTGGCCGAGCTGGAGCCCAGGTTTGGCCCCGCGAAGATCTTCCGGCCCAACCGGGACATCCGTTTCTCCGAGGACAAATCCCCCTACAAGACAGCCCAGGGCGCGGTCGCGTCCTTCCAGGAAGGCGTGGGGTACTACGTGCAACTGAGTGCCGACGGCCTCCTGGTGGGTGCCGGCTGCCATTCGATCTCGCCCGCCCAGCTTGCCCGCTTCCGGAACTCGGTGGATGCCACCGGGACCGGGGAATCCCTGGAGAAGATTGTTCATCGGCTCACCGATGCCGGATTCACCGTGGAGGGTGAACGGCTCAAGACTGTCCCGCGGGGGTTCCCCCGCGAGCATCCCCGGGCGGAGCTCCTCAAATACAAGTCGCTGTCCGCCGGCAGGGAGCTGGGCGAACCCGGCTGGCTCTCCACGCCGGGCGCCGCGGAGGAGGTTGGCGGGCTCTGGGAACAGTTGCGGCCGCTCGTCGAGTGGTTGGGCCGCCATGCTTCGCCCTAAGGCAGCTTCGCCGTAGGCAGCTTCGCCCCAGGGCAGCGGGCCCTGCGGGGCGCGGTTTGTGACGGTGTCAGAAGTGCTGGCCGTCCGTGGCCAGGCGGTGCTCAAGGTTAGAGAAGAAGACTGTCACCATCAGTTCGAAGGCCTTCGTCGCTTCCTCGGGCTGGTTCATCACCACAAAATCGAACTGGAGGCCGTAGAACGTGGACGTGAAGAGGCGGGCATCGGTGTCCGCGAACTCCGGGCGTATGCCCTGCACCACCAGCCAGTCGCGGGCTTTTTCGTGGAGCATGCGGAAGTGGTCCTGGGCTGTTCCGCGGGGCGAGGCCGCCACGATGTCCTGTGCCGTGGCCTCAAACTCAAGCCTGGCCAGGTGGCGGTTCCGCTGGGCCATCGTCCAGCGCCAGGACTCCATCAGGTAGGACCGCCAGGCCTCCTGGTCGATGTCGCGCACATCCGTGGTGCGCATGCTGTCCAGCCGGGATTCGATGGACCGGATGATCTCATTGACCAGCTGCTCCCGGTTGCCGAAGTGGTAGACCAGCACGTACGGGCTGATGCCCAGGCCGTCCGCCAGGCTCCGGAACGTGAGCTCGGCCAAGGTCTTGTCCATCAGGTAGTCCTGAATGGCGGACAAAAGCTCCGCCTTGCGCTCCGGTTTAACTGCTCTGGCCATGGCTCCATCTTATGGAGTCATGGCCAGGGCGGATTCCGACGCAGCGGCTTGCGGACGGGAGCGGAGGTCAGCTGCGGGTGAGCGCGTCCTCGTCCTCGTCGTCCGCAGCGTCCTTGTGCTGCGTTGCGTGCACTGCTTGCGGGGCACCATTGACGGCGGCCTTGGCTTCGGCGAACTTCTCGTTGAGCCGGGAGTGGCGCTGGCCGTAGGAGAAGTAGATGGCCACGCCGATGACCAGCCAGATGGCGAAGAAGATCCAGGTCTCCACCGCGAGGTTCGTCATCAGGTAGAGGCACAGGAGCGCCGATACCACCGGGAGCACCTTGCCGAACGGGACGCGGAAGGCCGGCTTCAGGTCCGGGCGCTTCCTCCGCAGGACCAGGATGCCGAGGCTGACCATCACGAAGGCGGAGAGCGTGCCGATGTTGATCATTTCCTCCAGCAGGTCCACGTTGGTGAGGCCTGCCACGACGGCAACCCCTGCACCGCAGATGATCTGGAGGCGGACCGGCGTCGCACGGATAGTGCTGGTCTTGGACAGCGAGCGCGGCAGCAGGCCGTCGCGGCTCATGGCCAGGACCACCCGGGACAGTCCCATAAGCAGCACCATGATCACCGTGGTGAGGCCCACCAGGGAGCCGAAAGCGATGACCTTGGCAGCGTCGGTGTTTCCCACGGCTTCGAAGGCGGTGGTGAGGGTGGGGTTCTTGGCCTCCGCCAGCTGCGTGTAGGACACCATGCCGGTCAGGGCGAGCGACACCAGGATGTAAAGGACAGTGACGATCGCCAGGCCGCCGAAGATGCCCCGCGGCAGGGTCTTCTGCGGGTTCTTGACCTCTTCGGCCGAGGTGGCCACGACGTCGAATCCGATGAAGGCGAAGAAGACCAGCGCGGCGCCGGCGAAGATGCCCAGTGTGCCGTACTGTGCCGGCACGGCTCCGGTAAGGAAGCCGAAGAAGGACTGCTTGAGCACGTCGGCACCGCCTGAGGCGGCGGTGGGCTCGGAGGCGGGAACGAACGGTGCGTAGTTCTCGAACTTCACGTAGCTGAAGCCCACCACGATCACGAACAGGACCACGGCGATCTTGATGAGGGTGAAGATGTTGCCCACGCGGGCGGAGAGCTTCGTTCCCAGCACCAGCAGCACGGTGAATACGGCCACGATCAGGAAGGCGCCCCAGTAGAGGTCGATTCCGCCGAGCGAGATGGCGGGCGGAATGTCCACTCCCATCAGCGCGAAGACCTTGCTGAGGTAGATTCCCCAGTACTTGGCGATCACGGCGCCGGCGGTGAACAGCTCAAGGATGAGGTTCCAGCCGATGATCCAGGCCAGCAGCTCGCCCATGGTGGCGTAGGTGAAGACGTAGGCGGAGCCGGCCACCGGGATGGCCGTGGCAAATTCGGCGTAGCACATGATGGCCAGGGCGCAGGTGACTGCGGCGATGGCGAAGGACAGCGTCACAGCGGGGCCGGCGAAGTTCGCCGCGGCCTTGGCTCCGACGGAGAAGATCCCGGCGCCGACAGCAACGGCGACACCCATGATCATCAGGTCCCACGTGCTCAGGGAACGCTTCAGTTTGCGTCCGGGTTCATCGGCGTCGGCAATCGACTGCTCAATGGATTTTGTCCGGAAAAGGTTCATAGGAAAGTCCACAATCTCGATAGCTTGTTGGAAACAGACTTATCAAGAGTAGTGTCCATCCAGTGGACGGTCATATTTATCCCAGATAGTGAGACGCTGCATGCCCGGCCCGAAGATCATGGCGGCGTCAAGTTTACGCGCGAACGAACACTTGAGGCCCCTCTCACGAGGGGCCTCAAGTGTTCGTTCGTGCTGCCAGGACGGGCTGGTCAGGCCGGCCACTCCATGAGCTTTGACCGGATCAGGAACCGCTTGCCTTCGGGTGATTCAACCGAGAAGCCGCTCCCCCGGCCCAGGACCACGTCCACGGTCAGATGGGTATGGCTCCAGTAGCTGAACTGCTCCCTGGACATCCAGAACTCGAGGGGCTGCGGCTGCCCGCCATCGGCGATGTCGAACAGCCCCAGGAGGACGTCCGCTTCCGCGGTGATGAACTCCCCGGCCGGATAACACATAGGCGAGGAGCCGTCGCAGCAGCCGCCGGACTGGTGGAACATGAGGGGCCCGTGCTGGCCCCACAGCTTCCTGAGCAGTTCCACAGCCTCGGCCGTGAGCGCCACGCGGGAGATGTCCTCCCCGGGCAGCGTCACTGCCGCGTCAAGCCTCGCCTCCATCATCAGTACTTGATGACGACGCGGCCGTCGATCTTGGCGTGCTTCATCTCGTCAAGAACGGCGTTGACCTCGGAGAGCTCCCGGGTGGACACGGTGGGGTGGATCTTGCCCTCAGCGTAGAACTCGAGGGCTTCCTCCAGGTCCTGCCGGGTACCCACGATTGAGCCGCGGACCGTCAGGCCCTTGAGCACAATCTCGAAGATCGGTGCCGGGAAGTCGCCCGGCGGCAGGCCGTTGAACACGATGGTGCCGCCACGGCGGGCCATCCCGATCGCCTGTCCGAATGCTGATGGGTGCACAGCCGTGACCAGGACTCCATGGCAACCTCCGGTTTCACGCTGGATGACTTCGACGGGATCTTCGTGCAGCGCGTTGACGGTAAGTTCCGCACCGTGCTTCTTGGCCAGGGCGAGTTTGTCGTCCGCGATATCCACTGCGGCCACGCGCAGGCCCATGGCCACGGCGTACTGGACGGCAATGTGCCCGAGTCCGCCGATGCCGGAAATGGTGACCCACTGGCCGGGCCTGGCTTCGGTCATCTTCAGGCCCTTGTAGACCGTGACGCCGGCGCAAAGCACCGGGGCGACTTCAACGGGGTCCGAGCCGGCCGGGATGCGGGCGGCAAAGCGCGTGTCCACGAGCATGTACTCCCCGAAGGAACCGTCCACACTGTAGCCGGCGTTCTGCTGCGCTTCGCAGAGCGTCTCCCAGCCGGTGCGGCAGTACTGGCAGTCGCCGCAGGCGGACCACAGCCAGGCGTTGCCGACGAGGTCTCCGACGGCCAGGTCGGTGACACCCTCGCCCAAGGCAACCACTTCGCCTACGCCTTCGTGGCCGGGGATGAACGGCGGTGTCGGCTTGACCGGCCAGTCGCCCTCGGCCGCGTGGAGGTCTGTGTGGCAGACGCCGGTGGTGATGACCTTGACCAGCGCCTGGCCCCGGCCCGGGGTGGGAATGGGGAGGGTCTGGATCTGAAGATCCTTGCCGAACTCGGTTACT
Source organism: Arthrobacter sp. NPDC093128 (assembly GCF_040683875.1). Classification (NCBI taxonomy): domain Bacteria; kingdom Bacillati; phylum Actinomycetota; class Actinomycetes; order Micrococcales; family Micrococcaceae; genus Arthrobacter; species Arthrobacter sp. NPDC093128. Next base: position 44,334 of record NZ_JBFBEY010000031.1, on the reverse strand, counting down.
ACTGCTGCTTGCATTGTCGTCGTCATTGGCGAAATCCTTGCGTAGATAAAGCGGTGGTGCGGTGGAGGTGGTGCTGCCTTCCTGAGGGGTGGCCAGGATGGTGCAGGCGGGGACGGATCGGTGCTGATCCGTCCCCGCCCGGGCTAAGGGCGGCTTAGAAGAAGCCGAGCTTGTTCTCGTTGTAGCTGACCAGGAGGTTCTTGGTCTGCTGGTAGTGATCCAGCATCATGGAGTGGTTTTCACGTCCGATGCCGGAGGACTTGTACCCGCCGAACGCGGCGCCGGCCGGGTAGGCGTGGTAGTTGTTGACCCACACACGGCCGGCCTGGATTTCGCGGCCGGCACGGTAGGCGACGTTGCCGTTGCGCGACCAGACGCCGGCGCCGAGCCCGTAGAGGGTGTCGTTGGCGATTTCCATCGCGTCGTCGTAGTCACTGAACCGGGAGACCGACACGACAGGTCCGAAGATCTCCTCCTGGAAGATCCGCATCTTGTTGTGGCCTTCGAAGACGGTGGGCTGGACGTAGTAGCCGCCGGCCAGGTCGCCTTCGAGCTGGGCGCGGGCGCCGCCGGTGAGGACCTTGGCGCCTTCCTGCTTGCCAATGTCGATGTAGGAAAGGATCTTTTCCAGCTGGTCGTTGGAGGCCTGGGCGCCGAGCTGGGTGTCGGTGTCCAGCGGGTTGCCCTGGATGATTTTCTCCACGCGGGCCACGGCGTCAGCCATGAAGGAATCGTAGATACCGTCCTGGACCAGGGCGCGGGACGGGCAGGTGCAGACTTCGCCCTGGTTGAAGGCGAAGAGCGCGAAGCCCTCCTGTGCCTTGTCGTAGAACGCGTCATCGGACTCGGCAACATCGTTGAAGAAGATGTTCGGGCTCTTACCGCCCAGTTCCAGCGTGACCGGGATCAGGTTCTGGCTGGCGTACTGGCTGATCAGGCGTCCGGTGGACGTCTCGCCGGTGAAGGCGATCTTGCGGATCCGCGGGCTGGAGGCGAGCGGCTTGCCGGCCTCGACGCCGAAGCCGTTGACCACGTTGAGCACACCGGCCGGCAGCAGGTCACCGATGAGTTCCATCAGGACCAGGATGGACGACGGCGTCTGCTCGGCGGGCTTGAGGACCACGGCGTTGCCGGCGGCCAGGGCCGGGGCAAGCTTCCAGACGGCCATCAGGATGGGGAAGTTCCACGGGATGATCTGGCCCACTACGCCAAGGGGCTCGTGGAAGTGGTAGGCCGTGGTGTCGTCGTCGAGCTGGGAGAGCCGGCCTTCCTGGGCACGGACGGCGGAGGCGAAGTAGCGGAAGTGGTCCGCCGCGAGCGGAATGTCCGCATTCAAGGTTTCGCGGATCGGCTTGCCGTTGTCCCAGGACTCGGCGACGGCGAGCATCTCCAGGTTCTCGTCGATGCGGTCGGCGATCTTGTTGAGGACCGCGGCGCGCTCTGCGACGGAGGTCTTGCCCCAGGACGGTGCAATCTTGTGCGCTGCGTCCAGTGCCAGCTCGATGTCTTCCGCGGTGCCGCGGGCAACTTCGCAGAAGACCTTGCCGGTGACGGGCGTGATGTTCTCGAAGTACTGGCCCTTGACCGGGGCAACCCATTCGCCGCCGATCCAGTTCTCGTAGCGGTCCTTGAACGTAACCTTCGAACCCTCGGTACCGGGCTGTGCGTAGACAGTCATTGCTAGCTCCTTTGCTGTGGCAGTTACTATGCCTCCACCGTAGGAGCCTGGGGGTTGCAACCAGGTTGCAACCCTGTGACTCAGCTCACGCCAGCGCCGTCCGGCACGCCAGAGCCTCAAGCGCTGAGTTCGTTTTCCAGCCGTTCAAGATCGGCGACGACGGCGGCCCGCTTGGGCGAGCGCAGCGGGAGCAGCCTCAGCGCGGCGGTGCGGACGCCGACGTCGTCCTTTGCTTCCGGAAGTTCCGCGTACTTCAACAGTGCATCGGCGCTGCCGTCCGTCAGGACCGCTTCGCGCAGCAGCGAGGACACACGGTCCCGGAGATCGATGATGCCCGGCGCTTCCGAACGCGGCAGCACCGCCCCGCGGTAGATCTCCAGGGCAATGCGGTGCGCCCCGCGCTGCAGGCAGTTGAGCACCTGGCTCGAGTCCGGCATCAGGTCCATGGGGAGCCGGTACGGGCGGGACGCGGGGACGGCTTCCGGGCTCAACTGCTGCAGGACCTTGCGCAGGCGCACCATCTCCGGCCGGAGCGTCATGGAGGAGCCGTCGCCCGGATACAGCAGCGTGCAGAGTTCCTCCGCGCTGAGCCCCTTGGGGTGGACGCTGAGCAGTGCCAGGATCTCGCTGTGCCGGGCGGAGAGTGCCACAGTGCGGCCTTCGATGCTGAGCAGCGCCTGGTCCCGGCCCAGGAGCTGGAGGCTATTGCGGTACAGGCTCCCTTCCACCGCGGAACCGGCCTTCGCAGCGGAAGACGTAGTCCGCCGTCGTGCCGGCGCCGCCTGGCGGGCGGCCGCCAGCTGGAGCCGCTCCACACGCAACTGCGCCTGGGCGGCTGCGACGGTGGCCTCCACGAGGGACAGCGTGTGCGGCGCCACCGCGGATTCGGTGCCCGTGATGTCCACAACCCCCAGCAGTGCGCCGGAGTCGGGGTCGTGGAACGGCACGGCGGTGCAGCTCCACGGATGGACGGAGCGCTTGTAGTGTTCGGCACCGGAAATCTGGATACTGCGGCCCAGGGCCAGGGCGGTTCCGGGGGCGCTGGTGCCAACGCTGGCCTCGGACCAGTCGGCGCCGGCCACGAACATCATGCCTTCGGCGCGCCGCTGCGTTACGGAGTCACCCTCCACCCAGAGGAGGCGGCCCACCTCATCGCCCACGGCAACCAGCAGGCCGCTGTCGTGGCTGGGCAGGACCAGGAGTTTGTGGATGACGGGCATGATGGTGGCCAAGGGATGCTGCCGGCGGTATTCCTCCAGCTCCTCCCCGTCCAGGGCCAGTGGTGCTTCGGGGTTGTCCGGATTGGCCCGGAACTGGACGGAACGCTGCCAGGATTCCTCCACCAGGCTCCGCAGCCCGGGCAGGTGCACGCTCCCGGTGCGGCCGGCGCTGCTCGCGGAATCGAGGCCGCCGGCAGGGCCGAAGCCGGTCACGCCGAGCAGTTCGTGGCCCGCCAGGGCATGCCGCTGGAGAAGTGCCGCGGGGTCCGTGCCCGGAACTGCTGGCTGATTCGTTTTCCTCATGGAACTCCCTTGCCGGCACATCGGTGTGCCTGGCGTGACGGTATGCCGTGCTGGGTTGGTCTGCTCAGTCTATTGCCATCCGCCAAGTCGCCATAGGGCTGGCCGTGGGGTTAGCCCTCGGCGCTGCGGGAGATCCGGATCATTTCCTCGCGCGGCACAACCTTGACGCGTTCGCGGACGACGCCGGTCTCCGCCTCCGCTTCGGTCCACGCCTGACCGAGGGCTGCTTCGTGCGCGTCCAGCCTGTTCCAGCCCTCCCACGTGGTGTACTCGACACCGCGCTCCTCCAGCAGGGCAATGATGGCGTGCGGGTCCGGGTTCTGCGCCGGCGGCAGTGTCAGCCGGTCCTCCAGCAGGCAGCCGATGGTCTCCAGGGCGTCGCCCTTCGTGTGCCCGATGAGCCCCACCGGACCGCGCTTGATCCAGCCCGTGGCGTAGATCCCGGGCACCGGGTTGCCCTCGGAGTCGAGGACCCGGCCGCCCTCGTTGGGGATCACGCCGGCCCTGGCGTCGTATTCCAGCTCGTCCAGCGGGGAGCCGTGATAGCCGATGGCGCGGTAGACGGCCTGGACGGGATAGTCAATGAACTCCCCCGTGCCCTTGACGTGCCCGGTACCGTCCAGCTGCATCCGCTCAAACTTGATGCCCGCAACCTTTCCGGTGCCCGCGGTGCTGCCGGCGCCGTCGTAGACCTCCACCGGGCTGTGCAGGAAGTGCAGGTGCAGGCGTCGGGAGGACGGCTGTTCGGATTCCGCATGTTCCTCGACGAGCCAGTTGGTCAGCGTGTTCACCATGGTCTTGATCTGGTTGTTGCTGCGGATGGCGTCATCCGAGGCTTCGTCGAACTCGAAGTCCTCCGGGTACAGCACGATGTCCACATCCTTCATGTGGCTCAGTTCGCGCAGTTCCAGCGGGGTGAACTTCACCTGGGCCGGGCCGCGGCGGCCGAAGACGTGAACGTCCGTAACCGGGGAGTTCTTCAGGCCCCGGTAAACGTTGTCCGGGATTTCCGTGGAGAGGAGTTCGTCCGCGTGCTTCACCAGCATGCGGGCCACGTCCAGGGCCACGTTGCCGTTGCCGATGACGGCGATTTCCTTGGCATCCAGCGGCCATTCGCGGGGCACATCCGGGTGGCCGTCGTACCAGGACACGAAGTCGGCCCCGCCGAAGGATCCTTCTAGTTCGATGCCCGGAACGTTCAGGTCAGCGTCCTTGATGGCGCCGGTGGAGAAGATCACGGCGTCGTAGAAGGCGCGGAAGTCGTGGAGTTTCAGGTCGCGGCCGTAGGTCACGTTGCCGAGGAACCGGATGTCGCCGCGGTCCAGGACCTTGTGCAGCGCGTTCACGATCCCTTTGATGCGCGGGTGGTCCGGTGCCACGCCGTATCGGATCAGGCCGTAGGGGGCAGGGTAGGCCTCGAACAGGTCGATGCTGACTTCGAAGTCGCCGCCCTTGACCTCGTTGGACTTGGTCAGGATGTCCGCGGCGTACACGCCTGCCGGTCCGGCGCCGACAATCGCGACGCGGAGGGGACGTTTGGGGGTGGTTTCGGCCGTGTTGGACACCGGGAGCCCTTCTGAAACGAGAAACTGCGCCACGTCACGTAGCGCACAGTTCCCCATTCTAATTGGTCACCCCCCTTTCCCTGCGGAGCTGTTGAGGGATACTACGTCGCCCTCCCGGTACAACAGCGCGCGCAATTCGGATTCAGCCGAGCCCGTCCGCCGCGGGTCGATGGTCTCCCCCGCGGCAAAATGGTCCAGGAGCCGGGGATCCACATAGCTTTTCCGGGCGATAGACGGGGTGTTTCCCAATACCGCCGCCGCGTCCTGCATCGCGAGGCTGATGGCCCTCTTTTTCTCAGCCACTGTCTTCCGGGGCCCGATCCGGGCCAGGCTAACCGCGGCAGCCACGGTTCCGTGCAGGGTGCGGAAGTCCTTCGCCGTGAAGTCCGACCCCGTCCGTTCCTTGACGTATTCGTTGATCTCCGGGCTGCCCACCGGATGCCAGCTGCGCCCGTTCTTGTACGCCAGGAGCCGGGCGTTGCCGCCCCGGCGCTTGAGCACCCGGACCAGGGCGGCGAGGTCGGCGTCGTCGATCTCGGATTCCCAGGTTTTGCCGCTCTTGGCGGGAAAACTGAGCCGGAGGCTCTCCTGCCTCAATTTCGCGTGGGCGCACAGCAGGGTGGCCAGCCCATGGCTGCCGTTCTCGTTGGTGTACCGCTCGGACCCGACCCGCAGCGAACCCGTGTCCAGCATCCTGAAGGCAGCCGCCAGGACGCGTTCGCGGGAGATCCCGTCGCTGCGCAGGTCCACGGTGACCAGCCTCCGCGCGGTCGGCAGGGATTCGGCGAGCTGGAGGACCCGGTCGAATTTGAGCCGGTCCTTCTTTTCCCGCCAGGCCGGGTGGTAGATGTACTGCCGGCGGCCCATGGCATCGAGTCCTGTGGCCTGGATGTGCCCGTTGTCGTAGGGCGCAATCCACACGTCGGTCCAGGCCGGCGGGATGCCGATGCTCTCCAGCCTTTCCCGGACCGGCCCCGGGGGCAGCGTGGAACCGTCCAGGTCACGGTACGTGAAGCCGGTGCCTGCGGCCAGGCGCCGGTAGCCCCTTCCCGAGGCGTTGCTGTGGCGGAGCCTCATGGCCCGGCGGGGTCAGGATGCTTGTTCATATTAGTAAGCATACTGATCACCGCAAGGCCCTGCAGCATGGCTCCGGGCGATTCGCTGCCGTGTCGGCGGAATACCGCCCGCGGGGGTGGTGTTATTGATCGTGTGCCTACACCCGACGGAACCGCAGCCCCAGCCATGACCACTCCAGGTACCTCAGCGGCCAACGCAGCTTCCGGCGGACAGCCGCCCCGCCCCGGCGTCGCCCTTAAGGCAGTGGACAAGGACACGACGGCGGGTGTCCTGTTCGGAATCGGCGCGTACGGGCTGTGGGGGCTGCTGCCCCTGTACTTCTTCGCGCTGCAGCCCGCCGGCGCGGTGGAAATCGTCGCCAACCGGGTGGTGTGGTCGCTCCTGTTCTGCACGCTGCTGATCACGGTCACCCGCTCCTGGCGGGTGTTCGGCGCGGCGTTCCGGAACCGGACCGTCCTTGGCACCCTGTCCATCGCCGCGGCTTTGATCGCGGTGAACTGGCTGACCTACACGTACGGCGTCACCACCGGCCAGGCCGTGGAGGCGTCCCTGGGCTACTTCATCAACCCGCTCGTCTCCGTGCTGCTGGGCGTGTTCGTGCTGAAGGAAACGCTGCGTCCGCTCCAGTGGGCCGCCGTCGGGATCGGCTTTGTTGCGGTGGTGGTGCTGACGATTTCCTACGGCAAGCTGCCTTGGATCGCCCTGACCCTGGCGGTCAGCTTCGGACTCTACGGCTTCGTGAAGAAGCGGATCGGGCCCAAGGCCGACGCCATCACCAGCCTGTCCGTGGAGACGGTGGTACTGGCTCCCCTCGCGGCCGCCACGATGATCTTCCTTGGCGTCAGCGGGGCCGCCACCCTCGGCACTCAAGGAGCCGGCCACTTCTGGCTCCTGGTCGCGTCCGGCGTCATCACCGCAGTGCCGCTGGTGTTCTTCGGCGCCTCGGCCCGCCGCCTGCCCATGACCACCATCGGCCTGCTGCAGTACTTCGCGCCGGTGCTCCAGTTCATCGTGGCCCTGGTGGTGTTCAAGGAAACCATGACCCTGGACCGCTGGATCGGCTTCGGCGTGGTCTGGCTGGCGCTGCTGGTGCTGACCGTGGACATGCTGGCGGCATCGCGCAGGAGTTCCGTGGCCCGGAAGCGCGCGCTGCGGGAAGCGCGAACCTAAAGCGCGAACGGGGAAGGCCCGGGCGGGGTCGCTTAGGGGCTGTCGAGGCGCTCGTATTCGCGCGGGATGACCACCATCGGCACGGGCAGAGCACGCAGCACCTTGTTGGCCGTGCTCCCGATGAACAGCTTGTTTTTCTCGGCCAGGCGCGACGAACCCACGATCAGGATCTCGCCGTCGTCCCATTCGAGGTCGTCGATGCACTCCTCGATGGTGCGCCCGTGCGCCACTTCCACGCTCACGTTATGTCCTTCCGGGAGCCGGTGCGACGCCTCGGTGAGCACGGTATTGGCGTGGATGTGCGCCGCATTGACCACTTCGCCGCTGTCACCTTCCGCGTCGAGCTCCACCAGGGAGACCATGCGCAGCGGTGCACCCCGGCGTTGCGCGGCCGCGATGGCGACACCGATTGCTGCCTCCGCGCCCACCCTCTGGCCTACGGCGAGCGTCAGCCGGGTGACGGCCTCCGTGCGGCGGTAACCGCGGGGAGCCAGCGCCACCGGAACCGGGGAGGCGTGCAGGAGGGCGTTGGCCACACTGCCCACCGTGTGGCGCTTGAACAGGCCGCTGCTCGCCGCACCCACCACGATCAGTCCCGCTTGGTACTCGACGGCGGCCTCGATCAGCCCAGCAGCGAACGACTCGGCGTGGCGCACGTGGAACTCCACGCTGACGTCCTCGGGAACCAGTGCCAGCCCTTCACGCTGTGCGTCCAGCACCGCCTGCTCGCCGGCGCCGACATGGCCGCTGTCGGCATCCTGCGCCGCATGCGGGACGCCCTTTTTCACCACATAGACGAGGTCCAGCTGGGCGCCCTGCGCCCGCGCCATCGCGGACGCTAGGGCTACGGCGTCGGCGCCGCGTTCGTTTGGTGTGTAGCCAACTACGTATCGCATGGGTGAACCCCTTTTGGGTCTGGGGCAGAATCCAGCCGCGCTCGGGGTTCCCGGGCAACGTCGGCCGGTCTGCGTTCCTGCAGTGGTAGTGCTGACTCTAGCCCACAAGGGCCCACATCAGGGGTGACATTTGGCCCGAAACGGGCGCCCGAAACGGAGGCCCGGCTACAGCCAAAGCAGCGCATACACAGAAGAGCCGCGGACGGTCGGTCCGCGGCTCTTCTGTTGGCTCCCGGGAGCCTGCGTCAGGCATCCGGGCGGAGTCCCAGTGGGTGGGGCCCTGGTGCGGGCCCCGGGTCTTTAGGTTAGGCGTGCGCCTTGATGGCGGCGGCCAGCACCTCGAGGCCGTCCAGCAGCAGTTCGTCGCCGATGACCAGCGGCGGCAGCAGGCGGATGACGTTGCCGTAGGTGCCGCAGGTGAGGATGATGACGCCTTCCTTGAGGCAGGCGGCGGCAACGGCCTTGGTCAGTTCCGGGTTCGGTTCCTTGGATCCGGCCTGCACCAGTTCGATCGCCAGCATGGCGCCGCGTCCGCGGATGTCGCCGATAACCGATACCTCGGAGGCCAGTTCGCGGAGGCGGCCGGTGGCCAGTTCCTCGATGTGCTTGGCGCGGGCGTTGAGGTCGTACTGCTCCATGGAGCCGATGGACGCGAGTGCCGCGGCGCAGGCAACCGGGTTGCCGCCGTAGGTGCCGCCCAGTCCGCCCGGGTGGACGGCGTCGAGCAGGTCCGCACGGCCGGTGATCGCGGACAGGGGCATGCCGCCGGCGATGCCCTTGGCCATGGTGATGATGTCCGGGACAACACCTTCGTGGTTCACGGCGAACCATTCACCGGTGCGGCAGAAGCCGGACTGGACCTCGTCGGCGATGAAGACAATGCCCTTTTCCTTGGCCCAGGCGGCGAGTGCCGGCAGGAAGCCGTCGGCCGGGACGATGAAGCCGCCCTCGCCCTGGATCGGCTCGATGATGATCGCGGCAACGGATTCGCCGCCGATCTGCTTTTCGATCATGGTGATGGCGCGCTTGGCGGCCTCGGCACCCGTGATCGAGGGGTTTTCCTCGCGGAACGGGTAGCTCATGGGCATGCGGTAGACCTCGGGCGCGAATGGGCCGAAGTTGGTCTTGTACGGCATGGCCTTTGCGGTCAGCGCCATGGTCAGGTTGGTGCGGCCATGGTAAGCGTGGTCAAAGGCGACGACGGCGTCACGGCCGGTGGCCAGGCGGGCCACCTTGACGGCGTTTTCCACGGCTTCGGCACCGGAGTTGAACAGCACCGTGCGCTTTTCGTGGTCGCCCGGGGTGAGGCGGTTCAGCTGCTCGGCGACAGCCACGTAGCCCTCGTACGGGGTGACCATGAAGCAGGTGTGGGTGAAGTGCTCCACGGCTTCTTTCACGGCGCCCACGACGGCGGGATCGGATGCACCGACGCTGGTCACGGCGATGCCGGAGCCGAGGTCAATGAAGGAGTTGCCGTCGACGTCGTGGATGATGCCGCCGTCGGCGTCCGCAACAAAGACGGGGACGCTGGAGGCGACGCCGGCTGCCACGACAGCCTTGCGGCGTTCGGTCAGCGCAACGGACTTGGGTCCCGGGAAGTCCGCCTGAACGCGGCGCTTCTGCTCGAGACGGTAGGTGATGTCATGGGCGGTGGCGGTCATGGAGAAGCCTTTCTTGAAAGCTGGGGATGAGGCGTAAAGGTCAGGAAGTTGGATTATGCGTCGAGTGCAGACATCACGTGCTTGATGCGCGTGTAGTCCTCGACGCCGTACATGGAGAGGTCCTTGCCGTAACCGGACTGCTTGAAGCCGCCGTGGGGCATCTCGGCGGTCAGCAGGATGTGGGTGTTGATCCACACCGCGCCGAAGTCCAGGTCGCGGCTGACGCGCATGGCCGTGCCGTGGTCGGTGGTCCAGACGCTGGACGCGAGGGCGTACTCGACGTCGTTGGCCAGCTCCACTGCCTCGGCCTCGGTGGTGAACTTCTGGACCGTGATGACCGGCCCGAAGGTTTCCTTCTGGACGACGTCATCGGTCTGCTTGGCGCCCGTGATGATGGTGGGTTCGAAGAAGAAGCCCTTGTCGCCGGCGCGGTGGCCGCCGGTCACGATTGTGCAGTTCTCGGGCAGGTGCTCCACCACGGAGTTCACAGCGTTGAAGTGGTTGACGTTGTTGAGCGGGCCGAAGTAGTTGTCTTCGTCGTTCTGCGAGCCGGTGTGCAGGGTCTTGGTGTGTTCCACCATGGCTGCCACGACGTCGTCGTGGACCGAGTCCTCAACCAGCACGCGGGTGATGGCCGTGCAGTCCTGGCCGGCGTTGAAGAAGGCGAACTCGGCGATGGCCGCCGCGCTCTTCTTGATGTCCGCGTCCTTGAACACGATGGCCGGAGCCTTGCCGCCGAGCTCCAGGTGGGCGCGCTTGAGGCCCTTCGCGGCGCCGGAGGCAACCGCGATGCCGGCCCGGACCGAACCGGTGATGGAGACGAGGCCGGGGACCTTGTGGTCCACCATCATGGCGCCGGTTTCACCTGTTCCCAGGACAACGTTGAGGACGCCGGCCGGGAAGATGTCCTTGGCCAGCTTCGCCAGCACCAGGGTGGACTCCGGGGTGGTGTCCGATGGCTTGAGGACCACGGTGTTGCCTGCCGCGAGCGCGGGGCCGATCTTCCAGATGGCCATCAGGAACGGGTAGTTCCAGGGGGCAACCTGGGCCACGACGCCGATGGGTTCGCGGCGCACGTAGGAGGTGTGGCCTTCGAAGTACTCGCCGGCGGACTTGCCCTCGAGGATGCGGGCCGCACCGGCGAAGAAGCGGAGCTGGTCGGCGCCGGCGGCAACTTCCTCGGAGGCGATCAGGCTGCGGACCTGGCCGGTGTTGCGGTGCTGGGCTTCAACGAGTTCGTCGCTGTTGGCTTCAACGGCGTCGGCAAGCTTGAGGAGCATCAGCTGGCGCTGGCCCGGCGTGACGTGCTTCCAGGTCTTGAACGCCTCGTTGGCGGCCGTCATGGCGGCGTCGACGTCGGCCTGGACGGAGATGGGCGACTTCGCCACCACTTCACCGTTCGTGGGATTCACGATGTCCAGCAGTCCAGTGCCGGCGGGCGTGACGAACTCGCCGTTGATGAAGTTCTGCAAGGTTTGGACCACGGTGTACAACCTCTTTCATGCTGGTTTCTGCGGCCGGTCCTGCAACCGGCGCAGTGTTGCGACTGCTCACGAGCCTATGCCAGTGCCCGTACACAGGGAATAGCCACCTGCACACCATCCCCGGAACCCTTTAGTGCGGTTGACCAGCGCGCGGTTATCCTGAATTCATGGCCATCTCCCTCGCCGCCCTGCTGGGCGTACAGTCGCTCAAGCTCATCAAATCCGGCCTTGCGGAGACCACGTGGCACCAGGACATCCAGTGGGTTGCCGTCACCGAGCAGGAGGATCCGCAGCGTTTCCTCAACGGCGGCGAGCTGGTGCTCACCACGGGAATGCGGCTGAAGTCCGCCCCGGAGCAGCGCCGCTTTGTGCGGCAGGTGCAGCGGGCAGGCGCGGTGGGGATCGGGTTCGGGATCGGCCTGACGCACGACGCCGTTCCGCCGGCACTGATTGCCGAGGCGAACCGCTGGGGCCTTCCCGTGGTGGAGGTCCCGTACGAGACGCCCTTCATTGCGATCACCAAGCTGGTGGCCGACGCCCAGTCCGCGGACCACTACTCCAAGCTGGAACGGCTCATTGCGGGCCACCAGATCCTGGCCCGCGCCCTGCTGACCGGCGGCGGCCTGTCCGAGCTGCTCAAGAACCTCGGCTCGATGCTCCGCACGGACATTGTCCTGACCCAGTTCACGGCGCAGCTGTACAACAGCGTGCCCGGCAACCCGCCACCCACGGCGGACACCTGGGCGTCCTACCCCATCCCCACCGGACGGCGCGACGCGTGCACCCTCTGGATCCGGCAGCCTTTCGAGGATTCCGGCATCGTGGGGTACGCGCAGAACCTGATCAGTGTCGAGCTGAACAACATGGTCAAGCAGCGGCAGGCCCAGCGGGCACTGTCCGGCCAGGTGCTGGAGGACGTGATCCACGGGACCCTGGAGGCCAGCGAGGCGTCCCGGCGGCTCGCGGGCATCGGTGTCAACAGCACCCGGAAGAACGTGGTCCTCCTGGCCGAGTCCGCGGCGCACCCCAAGCAGTTGGTGAGTTCCTCGGTGCCGCGGCCGCTGGAGCACGGGGTGACCGCCGTCGTCGGGAAGGACCTGATCATCGTGTTCCAGGACGACGGCAGCGGCGCCAGCGTGCTGGCCAAAAGCCTCAGCGACCACCTGGCCGAGGCCGGGATCCACGCCACGATCGGCATCGGCGGCGCCTACACCAAGCCCAACGGGCTGCGGTGGAGCTACTTCGAGGCCCGGGACGCGGCAAGCCACGGCCTGCCCGTCAACGAACCCGAGCGGCTCAGCCTGACGTCGCTGCTCCTGGCCAGCGAGGACGTGCCGCTCGCGGACATGGCGAATGAGTCCCTCAACCCGCTGCGGAATTTCGACGCCCTGCACGGGGCCGAGCTGATGACCACGCTGGAAAGCTACCTGAACAACAACGGCTCCGTGGCCGCCGTCGCCGAGGCACTGACCCTACACCGCAATACCGTCCGGTACCGGCTCGCGCAGATCACCGAGCTGACCGGCTACGATCCCGCCCAGACCCAGGACCGCGTGCAGCTCTGGCTGGCCCTTGCCGTGCAGCGGCTGAGCCAGCGGCAGCAGGGGTAGTCCCCCGTTTGAAGCTTCCGGAGATGTTTGCCACATCTTTACAAACATCAAACGTCTAACGTCTAATGTTTAAGTATGGCAAGTACGACGGCGGCACCTCCTGGAACTGACACCCCACCCAACGCACGGGTCGGGGTGAGCCGGCCGCGCGCCGTCGTCGTCCTCGGAATCATTGCCGTCGTCCTCATCGGCCTCAACCTCCGCGCCGGTATCACCGGGGCTTCCGCCCTCCTCCACGACCTCCAGGAAGTCCTGGGCTACGGGCCCTTCATTGCCGCCGTGATCCCCTCCATCCCCACGCTGTGTTTTGCGGTTGCCGGCGCGGCCACGTCCTGGCTGACACGCCGGGTGGGCGTGGAGAAAGCCATCCTGCTGGCCCTGGGAATGATGGCCGCCGGCCTCCTGGTGCGCGGCATCCCGTCCACCGGCATGCTGTTGGCCGGAACCGTGGCGGGGATGTCCGGACTGGCCGTCTGCAACGTGGCCATGCCGTCCTTCATCCGTGAGCACTACGCGGACCGCACTTCCCTCATGACGGCGCTCTATACCGTCACCATGACCACCGGCGCCACGGTCACGGCCGTGATGGTCGTCCCGGTGGCCCAGGCGCTGGGATCTGCGTCGGCGGGGCTTGGCTCCATCGGCCTGCTCTCCGTGGCCGCCTTCCTGGGTTTCCTGCCGGTCGCCCTTCATGCGCACCGGAACGCCACACCCGGCCGGGGCAGCCACATTTCCCCCTGGCCGCTCCTGCGGACCCGCAAGGGCGCGCTGCTCACCGCCATTTTCACCCTCCAGGCACTCCTCGCCTACGCCGTGCTGAGCTGGTTCCCGTACATGCTGACCACCCTGGGGCTCACCGCGACGGACAGCGGCCTGATGTTCGGGCTGATGCAGCTGGTGTCCGTTCCCGCGGGCATGGTGCTGATCGCCATCGGATCGCGGCCTCGAATGCTGCGGCCGGCCTTCTACCTGGCCAGTGTCACCATGGTCCTGGGCGTCATAGCCCTGATGCTGCTGCCTGCGACGCTGGCCGCCGTCCCGGCCGTGCTGCTGGGTTTCGGCCTGGGAATTTTCCCGCTGGTGATGGTGATGATCAGCCGCAGCGGACGCACGACGGCGGAAACCACCGCCATGTCCACGCTGGCACAGTCGGTGGGGTACCTGCTGGCCACGGCGGGTCCGTTCGGCATGGGCCTGCTTCACAGCGCCACGGGCGGCTGGACGGTACCGCTGGTCCTGCTGCTGGCCATCGCGCTGGCCCAGATCGTGGTTGCCCATCTGCTGACAAGGACCCGGCCATGACCCTCACCGCTTCGAACCGGCCTGCACTGGCCGACGAAATCACCGACAAGCTCCGCCGGATGATCCACTCCGGCGAATGGCCGCTGCAGCAGAAAATCCCGGCCGAGCCCGAACTGATGGCCACGCTGGGCGTGTCCCGGGGCACCCTGCGCGAGGCCATCAAGGCGCTGGCCCATGGCGGCATGCTGGAGGTCCGCCGCGGCGACGGCACCTACGTCCGCGCCACGAGCGAGATTTCCGGCGCGGCGCAGCGCATGTACCAGGACCACACCCAGGAGCACATCCTCGAAGTCCGGGTGGGCCTGGACACACAGGCCGCCCGGCTTGCCGCCCGCAATGCAAAGGCGGACCACATCACCGCCATGAAGGCCCTGCTGGCCCAGCGCCGCGATGCCTGGAACTCCGGGGACTACGCCGCCTGGGCACAGGCCGACTGGGACTTCCACGTGCTGGTGGCGCACGCGACCGGGAACCCGCTGCTGCATGAGCTCTACGTCAGCTTTGGCGCCGTGTTCCATGCAGACCTGCTCCGGCAGCAGCGCCGCAGCGGCTTCAACGGGCTCCCCGACGAAGGGCACGGCAAGCTTGTTGAGGCCATCGAGGCACACGATGAAAGCGCCGCCGTGGACAGCGTCAACCGGAACCTGAACTCCTGCGCGGAGTGGCTCGGAGTGTAGCCGGTCCGGCCGCCCTTCAGCGGGCACGGCGCTAAGCCTTCAGCGGGCACGGCGCTAAATCAGTAGGCTTGTCCCTTTGGGGGAGCTCTTCATCCGGCCTTGGCCGCAGCCGACCCGCCCTTTCTGCCTGCTGACGAAATTGGAGTACCCCTTGGCCAGATCAGTCGAAGTCACCGCGGAAGGCAAGCGTCCGGACCCCTGGGCGGACAGCCTGGGCCGGGTGGGCGTCCGCTCCGCCCAGGTCCTGCTGATCCTGACCGTTGTTGTGGTGTCAGTATTCGCCCTGCTCCAGATCCGGCTCCTGGTCATCCCGGTGCTGATCGCCCTGATCCTGGCGGCGGCGATCGCACCCTTCGTCAACGTGCTGAAGCGGCGCGGCCTGCCCGGCGCAGCGGCGACGGGACTGGCCTTTGTGGCCCTGCTCGCGGTACTCGCCAGCGTCACCGCCGTCATTGTGGTCTCCATCCGCAGCCAGTGGAGCGAGCTGGCCAGCCAGGCGTCCTCGGGGCTGGATGAGCTGCAGTCCTTCCTCCTCAACGGCCCCGTCCCCGTGGACCGGGATCAGATAGAACAGGCCCGGGCAGCCATCGTGGAATTCGCCGCCAGCAGTCAGGTCCGCTCCGGAGCGCTCACCGGGTTGTCCGTCATCACGGAGTTCCTGGCCGGCGCCAGCCTCATGGTGGTGATCCTGTTCTTCTTCCTCAAGGACGGCACGGCCATCTGGAGTTTCTTCCTGCGGCCGTTCACCGGCGCACGCGAGGCGAAGCTGCGCCGGTCCGGCACCCGGACCATCCAGGTCCTGGGTGACTACGTGCGCGGCACCGCCATTGTTGCCCTGGTGGACACCGTGGCCATCGGTTCGGCACTGCTGATCATGCAGGTTCCACTGGCCATACCGCTGGCCATTATCGTCTTCATCGGCGCCTTCGTTCCGATCGTTGGCGCCACGGTGGCCGGCATCCTGGCCGCGCTCGTGGCCCTGGTGGCCAGCGGACCCGTGGTTGCGCTGATCGTGATCATCGTGGTGATCGCCGTCAACCAGCTGGAAGGCAACCTGCTGCAGCCCGTGGTGATGGGCAAGTCCCTCCAGTTGCACGCCCTGGTTATCCTGCTGGCCCTGACCGCAGGGACCATCCTGGCCGGCATCATCGGCGCCGTGCTATCCGTCCCCTTGGCCGCAGTGGCGTGGGCGATCATCCAGGTCTGGACCACGGATCCCAAGGAATTGGAAGCCAAGAACCCATCCGGTCAGGAACTGGAAGACAAGGACCCTGAACCTACGGACGCGGAGCTTGCCCCGGCGGACAGCGCGTCGCGGTAGGGGCAGCGCGCCATAAGGGCACAGGCGCGGCCACCGAGACCAACCAACCACGGTGGTCCCATCCGAAGGGGGCACATGACAGAAGCGGCCCGGACCCGGCGGGGTCCGGGCCGCTTCTGTCCGGGCGGATTGGGGTTTAAGGCTGAGGGCTGCCTAGCTGGAACGGTGCAGGAGGCCCTGGATCACGTTCTTCGGCCGCTGCATTTCGCCGTGCTTGGAACCGAGGACGATGACCCACCCCGCAAACACCGGGATGGCCCACTGCAGGACTTTCAGTTGCTTCTGGGCCGCTTTGAGCTCTTCCGACGCACCGGGCCTGGGCTCCGTGGCACCTTCGGCACCCTCACCCGCGAGCTTCTCCACCTTGCTGCCCAGGATTCCCGCATACAGCGTGACTGCGGCGCCGGTGAGGGTGACCGCCGTCTTGTAGACATTGAGCCCCGCCACGCCCTCCTGGGCCGCCGTCCGGCCCTTGTTCTCCCAAGTGATGGCCAGGCCGGACAAGAGATGCGCGGCAAAGGCACCTGCCTGGACAGGCGCCCACCTCTTCCACCCCAGGCTGGAGAGCAAGGTGCGCTCCGCCGGATCCTTCGCAGCGGACGCGGCTCCGTTAAGGCCGATGGCGCCCATAAGGGAGCCGCCGAACCAGGCCCCCGCGGTTAGGTCGTGGACGGCCCGTGCAACAAGATTTCCTGCCATGGTGATCTTTCCTAACGTAGTGCGGCATGTCCGGCTATAGTAAGCACACTTATCAATATCTTGGTAGTCTGAAGAATGCGTAAAATCAGCGATATGAACGGAACTGGAACTCTTTTCGGCTGGGCATTTGGTGACGTCGCACGGTCCGAAGACACTGCGTATCTCGGCCTACTGCGCAGCGATGCCCTGGCGAACGCCACGAAGGACGCCGCGTCCCGGGGGTTCGACGTCGAAGCCGGGACTGAAACGTACACGGTCATTAACCCCCACGACACCTTGGCGGACCTGACCACCACACCGGACCAGCTCATCGTCCGCTGCACCGTGAAACTCGTCGGCCCGGGCGCCGAGAAAATCCACGCCGAGGGCCCGATGAACGGCTGACCGCACGCGTGAGAGAGGAGCCCAACGCGATGACGGACGAAGATACCGCCGTCGGCGAAGCCGCCGATGCGGCCGAGGCGGCGTCGAACACCAAGGCGCTCGACGTCGTCGCGCGTTCCGGTTTTGCCGTGATGGCCCTGCTCCACATTGTGATCGGGGCCATCGCCATCGCCCTGGCCCTGGGCAAGCCGGGGCAGGCCGAGCCCACCGGGGCCATCGAACAGCTCGCGGCCAACCCGTGGGGGCCCGCCGTCATGTGGGCCTGTCTGGTCGGCTGCGCCGGATTATCCCTGTGGCAGCTCAGCGAAGCCACGCTCCGGGCACGCCACCTCCCTGCGGGCGAACGGCTCGGCAAACTCGTCTCCTCCGGATTCCTTGCTGTGGCCTACGGCAGTGTGGGGCTCAGCTTCGCAGGGTTTGCCGTTGGCCTGCGCGGCGACTCCGGGAATTCCACCAAGGACTTCAGCACCGCCCTGGTCCGTAGTCCGTTAGGAGTTCCGGCGCTGGTCGCGCTGGGACTGACGGTCATCGGCGTCGGAATCTATTTCATCGTCAAAGGCGTCCGGAAACAGTTCAAGGAAGAGCTGCACCACTTCGAAGGAACGCGGCGCGGCCGGGTCATCAGCGGGCTGGGCGTCGTCGGCCATGCAGCCAAGGGTGTTGCCCTGACCTTGGTGGGACTGCTGTTTGTGGTGGCCGCCGTCCGGAACGAGCCCGGCCAATCCACCGGGCTCGACGGCAGCCTGAAGGCGCTGCGGGATCACCCGGCGGGGCCGTACCTGCTGATGGCGATCGCGGCAGGCCTCATCAGCTACGGGGTATTCGCCCTGATAAGGGCCAGATTCGGCCGGATGTAGGCTGCCCCGCTATATGCAGGCTTCGGAACGCACGCACCAACCCACGAAGAAAGCGAGCACCGAGATGGCTACCGTTTCCAAGACCTTCCTGACTCAGCCGGCCGACGTCTGGAACGTGATCGCCGACGGCTGGCTCTACTCCGGATGGGTCGTAGGTGCGTCCAGGATCAGGGATGTGGATGCACTGTGGCCCGCTGCCGGCGCCGTGCTGCACCACTCGGTCGGCGCATGGCCGCTGCTGATCAATGACAAAACCACAGTGACGGCGTCGGTTCCGGGGAAGTCCATCGAGCTGATCGCCCGGGGCTGGCCCCTGGGAGAAGCCAAGGTGGTGATCACCCTGGAGCCGGTGGAAACCGGGTGCACGGTGTCCATCGCCGAGGACGCCGTCAAAGGCCCGGGCCTGCTGGTTCCCAGGTTCATCCGGGACCCGCTCATCTCGGTCCGGAATACAGAAACGCTGAACCGGCTGGAACTGATGGCCTCGGGTGGCGCCGGCAACTAGGTTCTGGGCTGCTGGGTTAAAGCGCGAACGGGCAGTTAAGGACCGTCAAAACCAAGGGTTTGCGGTCGTTAACTGCCCGTTCGCGGACTATTCAACGTCTGCACTAGGGAACGGCAGGATTAGACCTGCGCGGCCACTCCGTCACGGGAGATGGACACCATGTCCTCGCGCGGCACAACCTTGACCCGCTCGCGGGCAACCTCAACGCCGTGCGAACCGGTCTCGGTGGCCTTTTCGCCGAGGCTGCGCTCGTGCGCGTCCAGTGCCAGCCAGCCTTCCCAGCTCGTGAACTTCACGCCGCGGGCATCAAGGAGTTCGACGACGGCGTCCGCCTCGGGAACGGCGGCAACCGGAAGGTTTTCGCGGTCTTCGAGCAGGTACGTCACGGTTTCCAGCGCGTCACCCTTGGTGTGGCCGATGAGGCCCACCGGGCCGCGCTTGATCCAGCCGGTGGCGTAGATACCCGGAACGTGGGTGCCGGCAGCGTCCAGCACGCGGCCGCCGTCGTTCGGTACAACACCCTTCTTGTGGTCGAACTCGACCTCCGGGAGGGCGGAACCGAAGTAGCCGATGGCGCGGTACACAGCCTGGACCGGGTAGTCCACGAACTCGCCGGTGCCTCGGGCGTTGCCCGTGCCGTCCAGCTCGGTGCGCTCAAACTTCATGCCGGCAACGCGGCCGGGGGTCTCGGCGTCGTCGTAAATTTCAACCGGGCTGTGCAGGAAGTGCAGGTGCAGGCGGCGGGAGGCCTTGAGTTCGGAGACGTCCTCGGGCTGCTCGGCGATCCAGTTGGTGAGCGTGCCCACCATGGTCTTGGTCTGGTTGTTGCTCTGGACCTGGCGGTCGGATTCCTCGTCGAACTCGAAGTCCTCCGGGTACAGGATGATGTCCACGTCCTTGGAGTGGGCCAGCTCGCGCAGTTCCAGCGGGGTGAACTTCACCTGGGCCGGGCCGCGGCGGCCGAAGACGTGCACGTCCGTGACGGGCGAGGACTTCAGGCCGGCGTAGACGTTGTCCGGGATTTCGGAGACCAGGAGATCGTCGGCGTGCTTGGAGAGCATGCGCGCCACGTCCAGGGCCACGTTGCCGTTGCCGATGACGGCGATTTCCTTGGCGTCCAGCGGCCATTCGCGGGACACGTCGGGGTGGCCGTCGTACCAGGACACGAAGTCGGCGCCGCCGTAGGAGCCGTCGAGTTCGATGCCCGGGATGTTCAGATCCGCGTCCTTGATGGCGCCGGTGGCGAAGATGACGGCGTCGTAGTGGTTGCGGAGGTCCTCGATGGAGAGGTCCGTGCCGTAGTCCACGTTGCCGAAGAACCTGATGTCGCCGCGGTCCAGGACCTTGTGCAGGGCGTTGACGATGCCCTTGATGCGCGGGTGGTCCGGGGCAACGCCGTAGCGGATCAGGCCGTAAGGCGCCGGGTAGCGGTCAAAGAGGTCGATGCTCACGGTCAGCTCGCCGCTCTTGACGGCTTCACTCTTGGTGAGGATGTCGGCGGCGTACACGCCGGCGGGGCCGGAACCCACGACGGCGACCCGGAGCGGGCGGGCGGCAGAACCTACGGT
This sequence comes from Arthrobacter sp. NPDC093128, assembly GCF_040683875.1. NCBI lineage: Bacteria > Bacillati > Actinomycetota > Actinomycetes > Micrococcales > Micrococcaceae > Arthrobacter > Arthrobacter sp. NPDC093128. The sequence goes on along the minus strand of NZ_JBFBEY010000031.1, from coordinate 24,357 downwards.
GGTGCTAGTTGACACGGCTGTGTTCCTTTTTTCTGTCACGGCCCAACTAGGTAGCAGCAGATGTCGTTATGACGGCTCAAAACGACACTTAGTGCTACTTAGTTGGGAAGGGGCTACGGGGGCTAACTTGGCTACGGTGTGAGGACGCGGGTGTTCGAAATGCGGGGGCGGTTCGGGGTGGTGGTGCTGTAGTCGGCAGTCTTGAAGTGCGACGGCGCGAACGGGCTGACGCGGACAACGTCGCCGATCACGATCACCGCGGGATTCGCGACGCCGGTGGCCTCGGCCTGGTCAGCGATGGAACCGAGAGTGCCAATGGTCACGCGCTGGTTGGGCAGATAGCCATTCTCAACGATGCCAACTGGAGTGTCCTGAGGCAAACCGACGCCGGCCAGGGCGGCTGCGGATTCGCGCAGCTGGCCCACTCCCATGAGCAGCACAATGGTGTGGTCGGCCCGGGCGGGGACCTCGGAAAGTTCCTCGTGGCCGGTGACCACGCTGAAGCCCTTGGCCAGGCCGCGGTGCGTCACGGGGATGCCGGCCGCTGCGGGAACGGAGATCGCTGACGTCACGCCGGAGACCACTTCAACCTCGACGCCGTGCTGCCGGCAGTATTCGGCTTCCTCGCCGCCGCGGCCCAGGACGTACGGGTCCCCGCCCTTGAGCCGGACCACGCGGTGGCCGGCCAGGGCTTCGTCGACCAGGATGCGGTTGATGTCGGCCTGCGGTACAGGATGGTGGCCGGGAGTCTTGCCCACCTCGATGACGCGGACGTCCGGGGCGAGTTCGTTCAGGAGTTCGCGCGGGCCGAGGCGGTCTGCCACGACGACGTCAGCTTGGCCCAGGAGCCGGCGGCCGCGGACGGTGATGAGCCCGGTGTCGCCGGGGCCGCCGCCCACGAGGGCCACGCTTCCCCGGTGGGCCCGCTGGCGGCGCAGCGGAAGGTCACCGGTTTCCAGTGCGGTGGCGACGGCGTCGCGCAGGGCCATGGCGCGGCGCGGGTCTCCCCCGGCGTTCACGGCGATCTGGACATCGTCCACCACGGCGACGGCGGGGGTCCAGGCGGCGGAGGCTTCATGGTCGGAGGCGTTGACGCACCAGAGGCGCTGCGCCTCGGCGTCGGCCGAAACGCGCGAGTCCACGGCGGGATCGCCGGTGGCGGTCTGGACGAACCAGACGCCGTCGACGTCGGAAGTGCGGTAGTGGCGCTGCTCCCAGGTGAGGAGCCCGGCGTCGGCCAGTTCCTCAAGTCCCGCGGAGGCGGCGGGGGCAACCACGGTTACCCGGGCACCGGCGTCGAGCAGCCCCTTGGCGCGGCGCGTGGCCACCGGCCCGCCACCCACCACCAGCACGGGGCGGCCCAGCAGGCGAAGTGCCGTGGGGTAAATATCCTGAATTGCCATGAATCGACGATAGGGCCGCGTCACATACCGGAACAACGACGCGGAAACACCAGTTCACGTAAGGTAACGCTGCGTCACATTGCCGCGGCGCCGGTTTGGGCCGCCGGGCGCCGGCCGTCGTCGGGCACATTGAAGCCGATGAGGCCCCGAGTCCTGCTAATGGCCGGCGTGTCCGTGTCAAAGTGCCCCTGTTCGGCCGAGCCCGCCCTAGCCCGCCGGCGGCGGAACAAGGCCCGCGAGGTACAGTCCGCGCTCCGCGATCAGCCGTTCCAGGTACCGGCGCAGCACCAGCCTCTCGGCGATCCGGCCCAGCGCTCCGAACGGCGCCGTGAATTCCACGCGGTCCGTCATGAGGCATCCGTGGTCTGTCGCTTCAAACTCATGGACGTGGCGGAAGGCTTGGAACGGCCCGCGGACCTGCTCGTCCACGAAGCGCCCGGGAAACTCCAACGACGTGATGCGGCTCGTCATCCGTATGGGCAGCCCGAAGTGCCGCGCCCGCCATGTCACTTCCTGCCCGGCGCCGATCAGGCCCGACGTCACGCCCGCCACCGCGCGCTCCCCGGCGACAGCCTGGGAGTCCAGGTGAGCGTCGATGCTGCGCGCGAGGTCGAACAGCTGCTCCCGGGACAGGGCGGATTCGGTACGGCACACAAAGCTGACGGTCATGGCGCCAGTCTGCCAGACTCCCCCGCCGCCCCGGCGCCGTCGCGTCCTACGGGGGTCCGGCGCCGTCGCGTCCTACGGGGGTCCGGTGCGCCGTCGCGTCCTACGCGGGGCACTTTGAAGCTGGTTCGGCCCGCAGCCGACCTAATCGACGGCGTGTCCGTGCCGAATTGCCCCAGTTTGGCCGAGGACAACAAGAACAGCAGAGCCCCACGGCGGGACTCGCCGTCGGGCTCTGCTGTTGGGTCTTGCTGTGGCTGGGCAGGCAGCCGGCGGGTCCTAGCGGGTGCTGCCCGCGAGGAGGCCGCGGCGGCGCAGGAGCCGCTTTTCAATCGGCGCGAACACCAGCAGTTCGATCAGGATGCCCACAGCCAGGATCAGCAGGATGGCTGACATCACGATGGTCATGTCGGCAAGGTCGCGGCCCTGGTTCAGCATGGAGCCGAGGCCGAAGCCGATGGTGCCGCCCACCGCGATGATTTCCGCAGCCATGAGTGACCGCCAGGAGAACGCCCACCCCTGCTTCAGCCCGCTCAGGTAGCCCGGCAGTGCGGCAGGAAGGACAATTTGAAGGGCCATCTGGAGCCGGTTCGCGCCCAGGACCTTGCCGACGCTGCGGTAGTGCGGCGGGATCTGGTCCACACCGGAGATCAGGCCGTTGATGATGGATGGAATGGCGCCCATGAACACCACGAAGTAGACCGTGGCGTCCGTGATACCGAACCAGAGGATAGCCGCCGGCACCCAGGCCACGGAGGGCAGGACCTGCAGTCCGGAGATGAGCGGACCGAAGGCGCGGCGCAGCGGGGCCACCTGTGCCAGCAGGAGTCCGATCGGAGTCGCGATGGCCACGCTGATCAGGAAGCCGATGAGGCCGCGCTGCAGCGAGGTCCAGACAGCTTCCTGCAGGGACCCTTCGGCCCAGAGGGTGCCGAACTGGCCCAGCACGTCCAGCGGACCGGGCACCAGGTCCCGGCGCTTGAGGCCCAGCGAAACGTAGAACTGCCACGCCAGGACCAGGACCACGAGCGCCGCCACCGGGAGCAGGATGCGGCTCCAGTCGATGCGCGCCGCGCGGGCAGCGTCGGACTGCAGTGAGTCAAGGCCGGATTCGAGCTCGCGCAGGTCCTCGTTGCCGGTGGAGGACCGGGTCAGGGCAGCGTGGACTTTGCGGGTTTCGGGCTCCGCGCCGGACAATTCCCCGGTAACGGGCGCTTCGGCCAGGGGCGTTGGATTATTTGGCATGGCGGCGGATCTCCTCTCGCAGCCGGGCGGTGATGACCCCGGTCAGCTGTCCGGCAAGTCCGGCGTCGGTTCGGTGTTCCTCGGTGACGTTCCATTCCTGGACCACGCGGCCGGGGCGTGAGGACAGCAGCAGCACGCGCTGGCCCAGCCGGACGGCTTCGCGGACGTTGTGCGTCACAAAAACGATGGTGCGGCCGGTTTCTTTCCAGATCCGCTCCAGTTCGTCATGGAGGAGGTCGCGGGTGATGGCGTCAAGGGCGGCAAACGGCTCGTCCATGAGCAGCAGCTGACGGTCCTGGGCCAAGGAACGGGCCAGGGACACGCGCTGGCGCATGCCGCCGGAGAGCTCATGCGGGCGCTTGTCGCCGGCACCGCCCAGGTGCACCAGGTCCAGGAGTTCGTTGGCCTTGGTGCGCCGCTCCGCCTTGCCCACGCCGCGCAGCTTCAGGGCGAGTTCGATGTTCTCCCGGGCCGTCAGCCACGGGAAGAGGGCGGCGTCCTGGAACATAAAGGCCGCGCCGTCGCTGGGGACCTCAAGGGCGCCCGACGTCGGCAGCTCCAGTCCCGCCATGATGTTCAGCAGGGTTGACTTGCCGCAGCCGGAGGCGCCGAGGAGGGCGACGAACTCGCCTTGCGCGATGCTGGCGTTGACGTCGTCCAGCACCGGGGCGCCGTCGCCGAAGCGTTTGCCCAGGTTTTCCAGTACGACTGGCATGGTCCTGTCCTTACGTTGATGGGGCTGGAGGTGATGCTTGGGGGTGGTGCGCTTGGTCAGTCCTTGCCGAGGCCGGCGGCGCTGACCTTGTCTCCGCCGGTTTCGGCGGTGACGCTGTTCAGGGCCGTGAGGTCGAAGATGCCGTTGATGTCCGCCTGCTTGGTGGTGCCGGCGTCCACACCGTCCTGCAGCAGCTTCTTATAGGCTCCGGCCAGCGGATCCACCGTGAAGACGATGTTCTGCAGGGACCGGTCAATGACGTCCTGCTGGAGCTCGGCGCTCCCGTATTCCTTCAGCGCTGCGTTCAGCACACTCGCCTTTTCCGCAGCCGGTGTGTCATTGAGCCAGGCTACGGATTGGGCATGGCCCTTCAGGAGGGCTTTGACGGTGTCCGGGTGCTCGGCGGCGAACTTCTTGTTCACGATCAGGATGGTGGTGGGGAACTCGCCGGGCTTGCCGGTCAGCGAGCCGTCCCACAGGTCCTTCTCATCGACCAGGACCTTGGCGCCGGCCTGCAGCACCAGGCGGGAGGCCCAAGGCTCGGGCAGCCACGCGCCGTCGAGCTTGCCGTCCTGGAACAGCTTCAGCGTCTGAGCGTTCTCGGTCGGGTTGATCGCCACATCACCGCTGCCGTCGGTGTTGGTCTTGTAGCCCTGCCCGGCCAGCCAGGCCCGCAGCGCCACATCCTGCGTTCCGCCCAGCTGCGGCGTGGACAGGGTCTTGCCCTTCAACTCCGCCGCGGAGCCAATCTCCGGCTTGACCACCAGCTGCGCCCCGCCTGCCGCGGCCCCGGCAATGATGCTGACGGACTCGCCCTGGCTCTTGACGAACGAATTGATCGCAGGGTTCGGGCCGATGTAGGCGGCATCGATCGCGCCGGCGTTCAGCGCCTCGATCGCGGCCGGGCCGGCGTTGAACACCTGCGTGCTCAGCTTCGTCCCGCCCAGGCTCTTCGCGATGAAGCCCTCCTTGACCCCCACCAGGGCAGGGGCATGGGTGACGTTGCCAAAGAAGCCAAGTTTCAGCTCGGCCGCGGGGGTGGGAGCGGCGGCCTGGGCTTCGGTGTTACGGGAAAGTGTTGACGCCACCACGGCACCGGCGGCAATGAGCAGCACAAGGCCGAGGGCAACCAGAACCTCGACGGCGCGCTTGCGCTTCGGTTTGTTGCTCTCTCCTGCCACGATGCGGGTCATTCCGGGCTGGGGACTTGTCATTGTTTCACCATAGGGAGTGTCATAAACGAGGTTCAATGACTTGGAAACCGGGGGTCACGCGCGTTCATGCAGCGTCATATTCGCGCAACACACGGCAAGGCCATTCCCGCCGGAAAAGGGGCCCGGGCATTGCTGCCCGGCCCGGAGACTGCCACTCTTGCTGCATCGGCACCACCGGCACCACCCGAGCCACCGGCGCCCAGGAGAGGAAGGACCAGACGATGCCGCTCTACCTGTCGAAATTCAGCTACACACCGGAGACGTGGGCGAGGCTGACCAGCAACCCCGAGGACCGCAGGAAGGCCGCACAGGCATACATCGAATCCGTCGGCGGTAAACTCCACGGCTTCTGGTACGCCTTCGGCTCCCACGACGGCTACAACCTCTGGGAGGCTCCCGACAATGTGTCCATGGCCGCGGTTGCACTGGCGATCAGCGGAGGCGGCGCCCTGAGCTCATTCGACACCACGGTGCTCCTGACCGTCGACGAAACGCTGGAGGCCCTGCGGAAGGCCGAGCAGATCAAGTACCGGCCGCCCGGCACCTGACCTTCCGGCGCTGTCCCACAGGGCTGGCCCGGCCGGCGGCGCCGGCCCACAGGCCGCCAGGCGCGACTCAGCGCATGCGTTCCAGCCGGTACGTCAGCTTCGACTCACGCTTGGGGTCGTCCCCCAGGGATTTGGTGCGGGAAATGTAGTCCCTGCCCCAGGTATTCAGCAGGAAGTCGTCCGCAATCCGGACGTGGCCGGCCGGGAACTTGTAGTCCATTCTTTTGGCCACGGCTGACCAGTCGGCGGCGCCGAAGAGCTCCTCTGCGTCAGCCACGGTCCGCACACCGTTGGCAGCAAGCAGGTCCCCCAGCCAGTCGTATTGCCGGGCCTGGCTCCTGGGGTGTTCCGAGAGCAGCCGCGTGAGCATGTCCTGGAGGATGTCCCCGGTGAGCTCGGTGGCGGGGTTCTCGGCGAAGTCGGCAGTGCTTTCGGCCTGGCGGCGTTTGACGATGTCGTTGATCGCGGAGAACTGGGCGTCGGCGAGTTCGATGAGCGTTGACGCCATGGTGAACGCGCGGTCCACCTCGGCGTTGGCCTCGCTGCCGCCCTTGTAGCGGATGTCGTGTTCGAAGGCGGCCCACGCATGCTGTAGCACGGTCCGGATCTGGACCTCGAACCGGTCCCCGACGAACGAGTGGCAGCCCACGGGAACGTTCTCGGCAGGGATTTCGAGGACGAGGTGCCTGCCGGCGTAGCCGATCTGGCCGTTACGCCGCTGGGAGCTCGTTTTGTCGTCGTCCTCGCGGCAGCTGAATTGCCCCTTCAGCGCCGTTGCGACGTCGGCGATGTCGGGTTCCAGGAACATGATGACGCGGACGCCGATGAGGTCGTCGAGCTGCTCGAGGCCCCGTTCATACTTGAAATTTCCGTCGGCTTTGAGCCGGTCCAGTTTTGCCTTGACCGAGGCGGGGTCCTTGACCCTGGCCTGCACGGTGTGGTGGTTGAGGCCGTCATCCCTGAGCCGGGCCCGAATGGCGTGCCCGATTGCGTCCGAAGCCGCATTCAGCCGGGGCAACAGCTCCGCGTACTGCTCCAGGGAGCGGGCCACAACCGCCTCGTGATCTTCCAACCGTTCCCCCGATCATCAGCCGCCCATGTACCCAGCAGAGTATCCAAGCCAGCCGGTTTCAGCTACTGACCATGCTCAATCTCCCTTGATGTTGATCAGCTGCCGAAGGGTGTGACGGATGCTCACCAGGTCCTGCGCGTCGCGCATCACAACGTCAATGGGCTTGTACGCCGCTGGAATCTCGTCAATGAAGGCCTCGGTGGCGCGGAATTCAATCCCGTCCATGGCCCCTTTCAGCTCTGCCAGCGAAAACGTCTTGCGGGCAGCGGTCCGGGAGTACTCGCGGCCGGCTCCGTGCGGCGAAGAGTTCAGGGAAGCGGGGTTGCCAAGTCCCGCCACCACGTACGACGCCGTCCCCATGGACCCGGGAATAAGTCCCGGATCGCCGTGCTCGGCCCTGATCGCGCCCTTACGCGACACCCACACGGACTTGCCGTAGTGCCTTTCCTGCTGCGTGAAATTGTGGTGGCAGTTGATCCGCTCCCGCTCCCTGACGTGGCCGCCCACCCAGTTGGCGAACTGTGTGATCACACGCTCCATCATTTCTTCCCGGTTCAGGAGGGCGAAGTGCTGGGCCCAGCGCAGCTCCGCGATGTACCGGGTGAACTCGCTGGTGCCTTCCTCCAGGTAGGCCAGGTCCGGGTCGGGCAGCCTGGTTCCGCGTTTCCGGGTCACCTGCTGGGCCACGCCGATGTGATGCTGGGCGATCTTGTTGCCGACGCCGCGCGAGCCGGAATGCAGGAACAGCCAGACGGCATCGGTTTCGTCAGCGCAGACCTCGATGAAGTGGTTCCCAGACCCCAGTGAGCCCAGCTGGAGTTCCCACTTGGCCAGGTACTGCGCCGGATTGAACCCCGCCTGGGCCGCCATTTTTCGGAGCTCGGCAAGGCGCGGCTCGGCTGAGGCCGTGACTTTCCTGTTGTTGTGGCCCGCCGAGAGTGGGATGGCCCGTTCGATGGCCTCGCGCAGCCGTTTGCGGTCCTTCGGCAGGTCCTTCAGCGAATACTGCGTCCGTACGGCAATCATCCCGCAGCCGATGTCCACGCCCACGGCGGCCGGAATGATCGCGTGAAGGGTGGGAATCACGGAACCCACGGTGGCGCCTATGCCGAGGTGGGCGTCCGGCATCAGCGCCAGATGCGGGTAGATGAACGGCAGCGTGGAGGTGGTCAACGCCTGCTCGCGGGTCTTGTCGTCCAGGATCGAGGCCCAGTTGAGCAGCTTGCTGTTGATGATCTCCACGTTTCGCCTCCCACCGTTAAGGATACGAAAACGACAAAACCGCGGCTTGTTCGCAAAACCGGCCTGTGAAGTTCCGGATCTGCGAACAAGCCGCGGTTTCTCGTCTATTTAGATCGAGTAGCGCTCGTCCTCGTGGTCACCCGGGTGGTCGTTGACCAGCCCGGCGGCCAGGGTGTTGCCGTCCAGCGGGTCGATTACCAGGAAGGCACCGGTGCGGCGGTGGTGCAGGTAGTTCTCCAGCGGCAGCGGGGCGGCGAGCCGGAGCTGCGCGTGGCCGATGTCGTTGAGTTCCAGGCTGGACGCGCCCTCCAGCTTGAAGGTGGCGAGGTCCAGCTTGCCGCTGACGCTGCGGACCAGGGCCTGCACCGTGCGGGTGCCGTGCTTAACCAGCACCTTGGCGCCTTCACGGAGCGGCTTGGGGGACAGCCAGCACAGCGCAGCGTAAAGGTCGGCGGAGGCTTCGCGGACGGTGCCTGCGGCGGCGATCGTGTCACCGCGGGCGACGTCGAACTCGTCTGCGAGGCGCAGGGCCACGGACTGCGGAGCCACGGCTTCGGTGAGCTCAGCGCCCGCGAAGTCAATGCCCGTGACGGTGGTGGTGCGCGGGGCCTGGCCGGGGGTCAGCACGCTCACCTTGTCCCCCACCTTCACCGAGCCCTCGGTGATCTGCCCGGCGTAAGCGCGGTAGTCGCGGTACTTCTCGACGTCGAGTCCGCCGGCAATGGCGTCGGGAGCAAGCGCGCCCTGCGGCCGGACCACCAGCTGCACCGGGAAGCGGAAGCTCTCCAGGTGGCTTTCCAGTTCGTCCGCGGCGGGCAGGGTCTCAAGCACCTCAAGCAGGGCCGGGCCGGTGTACCAGGGGGTGCGCTCGGAGCGCTCCACCACGTTGTCGCCGTCGAGCGCGGAAACCGGAACCACCAGCAGGTCGGTGATGCCGTCGGATCCGAGGCCGAGTTCGCGGCCCACCTTCTGCACGTCAGCTTCGATCTCGCGGAAGACGCTTTCGCTGAAGTCCACCAGGTCGATCTTGTTCACTGCCACGATCACGTGGGCCACGCGCAGCAGCTGCAGCACGGAAAGGTGCCGGCGGGTCTGCTCCAGGACACCCTTGCGGGCGTCGATGAGTACGACGACGGCATCCGCGGTGGACGCGCCGGTCACCGTGTTCTTGGTGTACTGCACGTGCCCGGGGCAGTCGGCCAGGATGAAGCTGCGACGGTCCGTGGCGAAGTAGCGGTAGGCGACGTCGATGGTGATGCCCTGCTCGCGCTCGGCACGCAGGCCGTCGGTCAGCAGCGCCAGGTCGATCGCCTGGGTACCGGTGGCACCGGCCCCGCCAAATCCGCGGTCCGCGGAGGTGCGGGCAACGGCGTCGAGCTGGTCTGCCAGGATCGCCTTGGAGTCGTGCAGGAGGCGGCCCACCAAAGTGGATTTGCCGTCGTCGACCGATCCAGCGGTGGCGAAGCGGAACAGCGAGGCATGGGCGAGGGGGGCCTCGTCAAGAAGGGCAGCCGCGCGGGCTGTATCGATTTCGGTGCTCATTAGAAATAGCCATCCTTCTTGCGGTCTTCCATGGCGGCCTCTGAGATGCGGTCATCCGCACGGGTGGCGCCACGTTCGGTGATGGTGGAGGCGGCAACTTCAATGACGACGTCGCGCACCGTGGCGGCGGCCGACTCAACGGCGCCGGTGCAGGACATGTCGCCGACGGTCCGGTAGCGGACGGTCTTGGTGATGACTTCCTCATCGGGGCGGGGCTGGGAAACCTCGCCCACTGCACGCCACATGCCGTCGCGGGCAAAGACCTCGCGGTCGTGGGCGTAGTACAGGCCCGGCAGCTCGATGTTTTCGCGCTCGATGTAGCGCCAGACGTCCAGCTCGGTCCAGTTGCTGATGGGGAATGCGCGGACGTGCTGGCCCACGGTGTGGCGGCCGTTGTACAGGTTCCACAGCTCGGGGCGCTGGTTGCGCGGGTCCCACTGGCCGAACTCGTCGCGGAGGCTCAGGATGCGCTCCTTGGCGCGGGCCTTGTCCTCGTCACGGCGGCCGCCGCCGAAGACGGCGTCGAACTTATTGGACTGGATCGCGTCCAGCAGCGGGACGGTCTGCAGCGGGTTGCGGGTGCCGTCGGCACGCTCGGCCAGTTCGCCGCGGTCGATGAACTCCTGGACGGAGCCGACAACCAGCTTCAGGCCAAGGCGCTCCACAGTGCGGTCGCGGAAGTCGATGACCTCGGGGAAGTTGTGGCCGGTGTCCACGTGCAGCACGGGGAACGGAACCTTGCCCGGCCAGAATGCCTTGGTGGCCAGGTGCAGCATCACCACGGAATCCTTGCCGCCGGAGAACAGCAGCGCAGGCTTCTCGAACTCGGCGACGACCTCGCGGATGATGTGGATGGCCTCTGATTCGAGGGTGTCCAGGCTGGAGAGGCGCGTGGAAACGGCAGCGTCAGTCACCTGGGTGGGCTCCTCAGTTAGGAAAGTGCTCATACGTGTAGTCCGCATTCTGTCTTGTCGGTTCCTGCCCAGCGGCCGGCGCGGGGGTCATCGCCGGGCGCTACCTTGCGGGTGCAAGGCTGGCAGCCAATGGACGGGTAGCCCTGTGAAAGCAGCGGGTTGACGGGAAGGAGGTTGTCGTCGGAGTACTGCACCAGCTGGTCGAAGCTCCAGGCCGCCACCGGGTTGACCTTGACCAGGCCGTTGACCTCGTCCCAGGTGATCAGCGGCGTGTTGGTGCGGGTGGGGGCTTCGTCGCGGCGCACGCCGGTGAACCAGAGCTCGTAGCCGGCGAGGGTGCGCCGCAGCGGAGCCACCTTGCGGAGGGCGCAGCACTGGGCGGCGTCGCGGGCAAAGAGGTCCTTGCCGAGCAGGCGGTCCTGCTGCTCCACGGTGTTCTCCGGGAGGACGTCCACCACGTTGACGCGGAGGTTTGCGGCCACTTCGTCGCGCGTGGCGTAGGTTTCCGGGAAGTGGTAGCCGGTCTCCAGGAACAGGACGTCGACGCCGGGAAGCTGGTCGGCAACCAGCGCCGGCAGCACGGCGTCGGCCATGGAGCAGGCCACGGCCACGGCCGGCAGGTCGAAGTTCCGCGCCACCCAGGCAATCACGTCACGGGCCGGGGCGTCCCAGCCGAGCTCGGCGGCGCCGGACTCAGCCAGTGCCTTGAGCTCGTCGTGCGTGCGAAGCTTGGGCGCCGCGGCTGCCACCGGGGCTGCCTCAACCGCTGGGGCTGCCTCGCCTGCCACCGGATCAATTCCAAGTGCGTGCTTGCTCATTGCAGGTCCTCCTCATCGGCTGCGTGGGCCCACTCGGCGAAGGTCTGGCCTTCGGCGTGGTCGGCCACGAACTTCCGGACAACGCGCTCGACGTAGTCGGGCAGGTCGTCAACGTAGACCTTGAGGCCGCGGACGGTGCGTCCGAGGCCGGCTTCTTCGCGGCTGTTGGAAGCCAGCCCGCCGCCCAGGTGGACCTGGAAGCCGGGGCTGGGGTCGCCGTCGGGTGTTGGCAGCATCATGCCCTTGAGTCCGATGTCCGCGGTCTGGATGCGGGCGCAGGAGTTGGGGCAGCCGTTGATGTGCAGGGACAGGGCGTGGGGCAGCTGGCCGCTTTCCGCGAGGTCCGCGAGGCGGCGTTCCAGCTCGGCCACGGCGGTGGCGGCGGTCATCTTGGTTTCCACGATGGCCAGCTTGCAGTATTCGATGCCGGTGCAGGCGATGGTGCCGCGGCGGAACACGGACGGCCGGGCGGAGAGGCCCAGGGCGTCGAGCTCGGCGACCAGCGGTTCAACCTCGTCCTTGGGGACGTCCAGCACAACCAGCTTCTGGTGCGGGGTGGTGCGCAGGCGGCGCGAGCCGCGGGCCTCGAGGGTGTCCGCGAGCTTCACCAGCTGGGTGCCGGAGAGCCGGCCGGCCAGCGGGGTGGCGCCGATGAAGAACTTGCCGTCCTTCTGCTCGTGCACGCCCACGTGGTCGCCTGGAGTGGTCGGCTTGGGCGCGGCCGGGCCGTCGGCCAGCTTGTAGCCGAGGTATTCGTCCTCGAGGATCTGGCGGAACTTTTCGGGTCCCCAGTCGGCCATCAGGAACTTCAGGCGCGCCTTGGTGCGCATGCGGCGGTAACCGTAGTCGCGGAAGATGCTGGTGACGCCGAGCCACACGTCGGCTGCCTGCTCGGGCGTGACGAACGCGCCGAGGCGCTTGCCCAGCATGGGGTTGGTGGACAGGGCGCCGCCGGCCCAGAGGTCGTAGCCGATGCCGAGTTCGGGGTGCTTGACGCCCACCAGGGCGAAGTCGTTGATCTCGTGCACCACGTCCTGGCTGGGGTGGCCGGTGATGGCGGTCTTGTACTTGCGCGGCAGGTTGGACAGCAGCGGGTTGCCGATGAACCGCTCCCCCAGTTCGGCGATAAGCGGGGTGGGGTCGATGATTTCATCCTTGGCGATGCCAGCCACCGGCGAGCCGAGGATGACGCGGGGAACGTCGCCGCAGGCTTCGGTGGTGGACAGGCCCACGCCCTCCAGCCGGGTCCAGATCTCGGGGATGTCCTCCACGCGGATCCAGTGCAGCTGGATGTTCTGGCGGTCAGTGAGGTCCGCGGAATCCCGGGCGAAGTCCACCGAGATGTTGCCGATCACGCGCAACTGCTCGGTGGTGAGCGCACCGCCGTCGATCCGGACGCGGAGCATGAAGTACTTGTCCTCGAGCTCGTGCGGCTCAAGCGTGGCGGTCTTGCCGCCGTCGATCCCGGGCTTGCGCTGCGTGTAGAGCCCCCACCAGCGGAAGCGGCCGTGCAGGTCCTGGCCCGGGATGGAGTCGAACCCGTCCTTGGAATAGATGGACTCGATACGCTCGCGGACGTTGAGGCCGTCGTCTTCCTGCTTCCAGGTTTCGTTGGCGTTGAGCGGGGCGGTGCCGTCAACCTTCCACTGGCCGTGCGGCTTCGCTGCCGGACGGTTGGCGCGTGCAGGTCGCTTGGCGGCAGCGGAGTCCGCGGACGCTCCGGCTAGAGCTGTATCAGTCATGCATCGACTGTAGGTCCGACCCGAAAGCCGTCACAAAGGGTCAGAAACGCGAGGTCACCTAGGGAAACATTTCGTCATGAATCGCCGGGGAGCCTTGAAGAAGGACTGGGGCTGTGCATGGTCCGGGGCCGTCAGCCAGGTCCTCAGCAGGGCCTCCGCAGGGGCGGTGTCAGCGGCGGCGTCAGGGGGCAGCTGCCGCGGCGCCTGCCGCGGCTGCCACGGCGGCGTCATAGCGGTCCAGCGCAATCTCGGCCATGAGCCGTGAGGGCAGCAGCGGCTCCGTCACCACGTCCGCTTCGGCCTTGGCAAGCTGGTCGTGGAAGTAGCCGTGCGCCAGCAGGTACGACGCAATGATCACGCGGCCCTGGCCCTCCCCTCCCGGGTATTCGGCGCGCAGCGAGGCGACGGCGTCCGGCACGGAGGGCTTGGCGGCCGCACCGTACGCGGGAACGATCCTGTTGCCCCGCAGCGCCCTCAGGTGTTCGGCGAGCTCTTCAACGCTGACCGAGGCTTTAGGGTTGGTGGATCCTGCAGCGGCAAGGACCACGGCATCATGCTCGGTGGCTCCGGCCTCGCGCAGCCGCTGGTCGAGGATCTCTGCCAGCCTGGGATCCGGACCGAGGGGATCCGACGCGGTGCTGCCTTCACGGCCCCGCGCCGCGCGCGCGATGTCCACCTTGGTGTGGAAGCCCACGCTGAGCAGCAACGGTACGATGACCGCCTGCTCACCTTCCGGCAGCCCGGCCATGACATCCACCAGATCCGGGTCCTGGACATCAACATAGGCTTCGCGGACGTCCAGGCCGGGGCGCAGTTCGCTGATCCCGGCACGGAGGCCGTTGACCTCGGCAGCACCCAGCGGGCTGGACGTTCCGTGGGCACAGGCGATCATGATGGGGCTATTCATAGGGGCTAGCGTAACGTTGGAGCCGCCCTATCCGCCCCTTGAAATTCACCGGGACGCCCCATGACCTTCTCATTCAACGCCGTTCTGGTATGGCTGGATCTGGCCGGTGTCTTCTTTTTCGCGGTGTCCGGGTCCCTCCTGGCCGCGCGGAAACAATTCGATCTCATCGGATCCCTGCTTCTCGCCTCCCTCGTTTCGCTGGGCGGCGGCGTGATCCGCGACATCATCCTCAACAGCGGCCCACCCGCGGCGTTCACCAACCCGGCCTACCTGGCTCCCCCGCTGCTCGCCACCGTGCTGGTGTACTTCCTCTTTTCCAGTTTCCAGCGCTTCACGTCGCTGCTCATCCTGTTCGACGCCGGCGGCCTGGCACTGTTCTGCATCACCGGAACGCTGAAGGCACTGAGTTTCGGCATGAACCCCGTTTCGGCCGTGCTGCTGGGGGTCACGACGGCGGTGGGCGGCGGACTGCTGCGCGACATCACGGCCAACGAGGTGCCGCAGCTTTTTGACCCGAAGGACCTCTACGCGCTGCCTGCGCTCACGGGGGCGGCCCTCACCACGGTCCTGTGGGTGTCGGGTGCGTTCAACGCGTTCACTGCGGGGGCCGTGGCCGCCGTCGTTTTCGCCTTCCGGGTCACGGCCTGGCGCCGTTCCTGGTACGTTCCGCTGGCTGTGCGGGGGTGGCACCGGCTCGGGCTGGGGACGGCGGAAAACGGTGGCCGGGATTAGCTAGGATATGAACCATGACTGACATGTTCCTCGAGAAGTTCCGCGCGCTTGTTCCGAAGTATCTCGAAGACGAATGGCAGGAAGAGGACGGACTGGCCGAAGACGAACTCGAGTCGGCCCTCGCCGAGCACCAGTTCCAGATCCCGCTGGTCCTGAAGGAGTTCTATCAGGCACTGGGCGGCTGCGAGGACCTCATGGAGGCCTACCACTACTTCTGGGACCCCGAGGAACTCGAAGTTGATGACGAGGGCTTCCTCATGTTCCTCGAGGACGAGGAAGAACAGTTCACCTGGGGCTTCCGCGTAGGCGACCTCGGCGTTCCGGACCCCATTGTGTACCGCCGCAACAACGCCCGCGGCCAGTGGAAGAGCGAAGAGGGCACCTTCTCGGAGTTCGTGTTCGACATGTTCGAGTGGGCGTTCAACGACGAAGAGGACTAGGGTCCCCGCTACCTCGTTTCGGCGGCTCCCCGGCCTAAACGGGGCACTTCCACACGGACACGCCGTCGGCCAAGCCCGGTTCCCCGGATTCGTCGCCCAAAGTGCCCCACGACTGCGGCAGGAGAGCACGACGGCGGCGGTCACCTCGTTCCGAAAGCTCCCCGCCGGCAGAGCTCCAGTACCTCCAGCACCTCGGCCACCATCCGCTGCGGGTGATTGACGACGTCGTCATAGCCGTACCGAAGGCCCAGGCGTCCGCCGATGACGGTGGCATTGTTGCGCTTCCGGTCCTTCTTCACCTGGCGGGGCTCCAGATGCGATCCGCCGTCGGTTTCCACCACCAGGCATTCCTCAATGAGGAAGTCCACCTCCCCCACGCCCGGAAGCTCCACATGCCGCCGGACATGCAGGCCAGCCCGCCGGAAATGGTAGTTGGCCAGGACCTCGAGGATGGAGTCCGCCCGAGGGATCACGCTGTCCAGGACCGCCCGGGCGCGCGCATTGCGGTTTCCGGGCAGCTTGCGGCGCAGGAACTCCGCGGTGATGTCTCCCCGTTGGGCTGCGCACTGGACCATGACCAGCGATTCCACCTCCGGCAGGCAGCGCAGGGCGTGAATGAGCACGTCGGCGAGGCCAGCGACGGGAAGCCACGGATGGGCCGGATGGGGGCATCTGCCATG
The DNA here is from genome assembly GCF_040683875.1 of Arthrobacter sp. NPDC093128. NCBI lineage: Bacteria > Bacillati > Actinomycetota > Actinomycetes > Micrococcales > Micrococcaceae > Arthrobacter > Arthrobacter sp. NPDC093128. The sequence continues at coordinate 8,477 of NZ_JBFBEY010000031.1, read as the reverse complement.
TGTCAGCGTCCCTGGCGGCGTCTTTTTGTGCGAGGGGCTCAGGTGCACAGGCCCCGCATCAAGCACGGTCCACAGCCCGTAAGTGGGCGCGGCCGACAGACACGTCAGCAGGGCATTGTGCCGTAGCGCCAGCCCGAAAGCACCGGCCTCCGCGGGCAGGCTGTAAATGCCTCGCCGGATTCGCACAATGCGCCCCGCTGCCAGTGCTTTATCGCGGGCAGTGTGCGTAAATCCCGCCGCGCGGAGTGCCGACGCCTTTGTTACGCCGGACCGGGTGCGGAGGAAGGCTTCGATGTCCATGCTCCCAAGCTGTCCCTTGGCCGGCGGGATGGGCAGATCCGGGCTGCGTCATGTGGACAACCCGTCCGTCCTGGGGCACTTCGACACGGACACGCCGTCTTCTCAGCCCGGAATGCGCATCCCCGGGCTCAATGTGCCCCGCGACGGACGAGGGCCGGCAGTCCGGCAGGCGGCAGGCGGCAGGCGGCAGGCGGCAGGCCTGCAGTCAGGCAGTGCGGCAGGCCCAGAAAGTGTGACACACCTTTTAACATCCGATTCGCGTTCGTGACAAAGCTGTCATAGACTTGTTCACGGATCCACTAAATGCCTCCGGTGGATCTGATGCGAACGGAGAAATGGCCCCGGTTCGATGCAGCGAGTGACTCGTATTGCTGCAAAGGACCGGGGCCATTCCGTGTTTAAGCAGGCGGCTCCAGGCAGAAAAGCCCGCGCCTCCGGGCAAGGCCTAGCTGGCGCGGTCCACCACGGCCAGCGCGAAGCTGATGAGTGAGGACTTGACCACGCCTTCGGGCAGCGGCGCCAGCGCGGCGATGGCCTCATCGGCCCAGGCGCGGGCCACAACCCACGACTCCGCGGTGACCCGGTGGTCGCGCAGGCCGGCCACGGCGGCGGCGAGTGCCTCGTCCGAGGTGAGGTCGCCGTCGATCAGTTTCAGGAGTTCGACGGCGGACGCGTCACCTTCGGCGGCGGCGTTGCGGAGCAGCAGCACGGGGAGGGTGGGCACGCCTTCGCGCAAATCCGTTCCGGGGGATTTGCCGGACTTGACCTTGATGCCGGTGACATCGATGACGTCGTCGGCCAGCTGGAAGGCCACACCGATCTTTTCGCCGTACTCCACCAGCAGCGGCTCGTAGGCTTCGTCGGCACCGGCAAAGATGGCACCGAGCTGGCCGGAGGCAGCCACCAGGGACCCGGTCTTGTCCGCGATGACGGACAGGTAGTGCTCCACCGGGTCCTCATCGGGACGGGGTCCCACAGTTTCGTGCAGCTGGCCCAGGCACAGCCGTTCGAAGGTGCGGGCCTGGATTCCCAGCGCGCGCGAGCCGAGTTCGGACACCAGGATGGACGCCCGGGCGAAGATCAGGTCGCCGGTGAGGACCGCCACGGAGTTGCCCCAGACCTCGTGGGCCGTGGGGGCGCCGCGGCGGAACGGGGCCGAGTCCATCACGTCGTCGTGGTACAGCGTGGCCAGGTGGGTGAGCTCAACCACCACGGCAGCCTGTACCACAGCCGGCCGCGAGGCGTCACCGAGGTGGGCGCAGAGCAGGGCCAGCAGCGGGCGGATGCGCTTGCCGCCGGCTTCCACCAGGTGACGCGACGTCGCATCGGCCAGCGGATCGGAGTTGGCAATGGCCTCGCGGAGCTTCTTCTCCACGCGGGCAAGGTTCGTGGTGATGGCGGGGCCCAGCTCCGGGTCCTCCGCGATGGCGGCGAAACCGGCCGGCAGCTGGAGTCCTGTGGCGATCGCGGTGGTATTGGGCTCGGGCTCCCTGGAGTCCGGCAGGCCGTGTCCGGCATGGGTCCAGCTGTGCTTGGCAGAGTTCGTCACGGGTTAACCCTAACTTTTTGTTGCGGAAACCGCGGATGTGTAGCTGGACGGGGAGAGGGAGGTGTTGGACGTGGCAGGCACCAGGGCCTCCAGGAGTCTGATCACCCTGTCCTCGAATCCCTTGGCTGAGTCATCCGTGACGTTGGCCATCAGCCGGACTACGAACTTCATGAGTGCCGGCAGCGGCATGCCGGTCCGGAGCGCGAGCTTCATCACGGACGGCTTGCCGATCACCGAGGCGAAGGCCCGGCCCAGGGTGAAGTGGCTCCCCCACTGGCCGCGCACATAGTCCGCGTATCCCTTGAAGTGGAGGTCGGCGTCGTCGTGCGTCCATTTGGCGTACCGGCTCTGCCAGGTGTTGGCGTCGATGACGAATTCGGCCGCAAAGCGGGCGGATTCCATGGCGTAGGAGATGCCTTCGCCGTTGAACGGGGAGACCATCCCGCCGGCGTCGCCCAGGAGCAGCAGGCCCGGGTAATAATGCGGCGTCCGGTTGAAGCCCATGGGCAGCGCGGCGCCACGGATTTCGCCCACCTGGTTTTCGGGCGTGAAGCCCCATTCGGCGGGCATGCCGGCGGTCCACTCGCGCAGGACCTGCTTGTAATCCAGCCTGCCGAATTCCTTGGAGGAGTTCAGGATGCCCAGGCCCACATTGGAGGTGCCGTCGCCCACGCCGAACACCCAGCCGTAGCCGGGAAGCAGCTTGCCGTCGCGGCCGGGGAGCTCCAGCCAGCCTTCCATCCAGTCGTCGTCGTGCCGCGGACTGGTGAAGTAGGTGCGCACGGCCACGCCGAGCGGGCGGTCGTCGCGCTTCTGGATGCCGAGGGACACGGCGGTTCGGGACGAGTTACCGTCCGCGGCGAGGACGACGTCGGCAAGGAAGTCGCGCGCCTCCCCCGTCTTGCGTCCGGACTCGTCAAGCAGCGCGGCGCGGACGCCGATGACGCGCCCATCCGGCGACCGCAGGGCTTCGGTGACGCTGTGCCCTTCCAGGACGCGGGCGCCGGCGGATTCGGCGTGCCGGGCCAGCTCTTCGTCGAAGCCCAGCCGGGTGCGGATCAGGCCGTATGTGGGGAAATCGGAAACTTCCGGCCAAGGCAGTTCGATGGTGCGGCCGCCGGCGATCAGGCGGAGGCCTTTGTTGCGGCGCCAGCCGCCTTCCTCGGGGTGGGGCAGGCCGAGCTTCTGGATCTCGCGGACGGCGCGCGGAGTGAGCCCGTCGCCGCAGACCTTTTCACGCGGGAACCTGGTTTTTTCCAGCACCGTGACGCGGATGCCGGCCTTGGCGAGGTAGTAGGCGGCAGTGGACCCGGCGGGCCCTGCGCCGACGATCAGTACGTTCACGGCAGGTTCGGCTAGCTCGCCGGCCGGGTGATGTTGCGGCGGAGCTTCGCCACGGGGCCGGTGTGGTTGGCGATGGCGGCTGCGCTGCCGGACAGCGGCTTGTGCGCGCGGTGGACGGCCACGATGCCGCCGCTGAGGTTGCGGTACGTGACCTTCTCCCAGCCGGATTCCTGCAGCCAGCCGGCCAGGTGGTCCTGGTCCGGCCAGGCGCGGATGGACTCGGCGAGGTAAACGTAGGCGTCCGGGTTGGACGAGACCTTCACGGCGATGGCCGGCAGCGCACGCATGAGGTATTCGGTGTACATGGTGCGCCACAGCGGGACCACGGGCTGGGAGAACTCGGCGATGACCAGCTTGCCGCCGGGCTTGGTGACGCGGAGCATTTCGGCCAGCGCCTTCTTGGGCTCGTTGACGTTGCGCAGGCCGAACGAAATGGTGGTGGCATCAAAGGTGTTGTCCGCGAACGGCAGGCGCGTGGCGTCACCGGCGATGAAATCGATGTCCGGGCGGCGGCGTTTGCCCACCTTGAGCATGCCGAGCGAGAAGTCGCAGGCGATGACGTTGATCCCTGCATCCGCGTAGGGCTCGCTGGATGTGCCTGTTCCGGCGGCGAGGTCCAGCACGCGCTGGCCCGCCTTCACATCCATGGCTTCGACGACTACCCGGCGCCAGCGGCGCGTCTGTCCCATGGACAGGACGTCATTCACGACGTCGTATTTGGGGGCGACGTCGTCAAACATCGTGGCTACTTCGTCCGGACGCTTATCCAAGGATGCTCGGTTCACCATGTCATTGTCTCAAATGTTGGGCGGACCCACGAACCACGGCCCGGCGCAGCGCGGCGCAGGGCGGCGCAGGGCCCAAATCAGGCGCCAGCGGCACTCGGGAGTACTGTTATCTCATCATGACGAGTACGTTCCGCGCCGGTATTATTAAGACCTTGACAGTCCCCCTGGATGGAAGATCATTCTCCGGGGGGCTGCCGTCATTTCTGGTCCGGGACGATGTCCTCTGCTGGACCCGCCGCGAAGCCGGACTGGTGGGGTTCGGCGAGATCGCCCGCTTCACCGCCACCGGCCCCGAGCGATTCCTCGAGGCCGACATCTGGTGGCGGCACCTGGTCCTCGAAGCGGACATCACCGACTCCGTGGAGTGCCCCGGCACCGGCCCGGTGGCCTTCGGCTCCTTCGCCTTCTCCAAAGTGTCCACGCACCGCTCCCGGCTGATTGTTCCGGAGATCGTGGTGGGAGTCAGGGACGGCCGCGCCTGGCTCACCCAGTTAACGTTCGACGACGGCGAACTCACCGAAGCGGGCGCCCTCGCCGCCCTGCAGCGCTGGCTGGACGCTGATCCGCTGGATGCTGACGCGCCCGACGGCGGCCCGCTCGTTTCCGGACTGGCTTCCGGGCTCGCTTCCGGCACGGACGCGTCCGGGCTTCCCCTTGGCGGACGTCGAGGCGCCCCTTCGGGAGGTGGCGTTGCCGCGGAACCGGCTGCCGACGTCGTGCCCAAACTCGAAACCGGCTCCCTCAGCGAGCATGACTGGATGGCGGCAGTGGCCGCCGGCGTCGCCGAAATCCGCACCGGCAAGCTTGAAAAGCTGGTGCTGGCCCGGGACATCGTGGCAACGATTCCGGAAGGCGTGAATGCCGCGGAAATCCTCCGTCAGCTGGCCGTCCGGTACCGCGAATGCTGGACCTACGGCGTGGACGGGCTGGTGGGGTCGACCCCGGAAATGCTGATCCAGGTGGAGGGCCGCACGGCCCAGGCGCGGGTCCTGGCCGGCACCCTGGACCGCCGCGATGCCGAGGGGATGGACGGCTCGCCGCTGGAATTCGCCGAGCGCGTGCTGGCCGGGTCCGAGAAGCAGCGGCACGAGCACGAGATCGCCATCCAGTCGCTCACCACCCAGCTGGCGCCGTTTTCCGAGGCCATGAACGCGCACAGCGAACCGTTCATCCTGGAGCTGCCCAATGTGTGGCATCTGGCGTCGGACGTGAAGGCTGAACTGACTGAGGTGGAGGGCCATGTGCCCACGTGCCTCGCGCTGATCAACGCGCTGCATCCCACAGCCGCGGTCTGCGGAACCCCCACCACCGTGGCCGGGGCGCTGATCCGCAAGCTGGAGCACATGGACCGCGGGCCGTACGCAGGTCCGGTGGGCTGGCTGGATGCGGCGGGGAACGGCGAATGGGGCATCGCGCTGCGCGGCGCCGTCGTCGAGGCGCCGGACTCGGTGCGGCTCTATGCAGGCTGCGGCATCGTGGAGGGCTCCCACCCCGAGGCGGAGCTGGCGGAGACCTGGGCCAAGTTCCGGCCGATGCTCGAGTCGCTGGGCATCAGCAGCTAAGTTCGCCCCCTCCCCACCAACTGACTGGCAGTTAACGTCGCCAAACCGCGTTTTCAGAGCGTTAACTGCGACCCAGTTGGGCGGAGTGTCCGGGGACGCAGACACCAGCGCCTCGCCTAGGCTTGAAATCAAGGGTAGTTTGGTTATCCAATAGTGAAACTAAGTTTTCTGTGATGCACATCTCTTATTCGGCGTTACACTATAAGCCGTCTTAGTCACGCATACCCCTGCAACAAAAGGTAAGAAACTATGCAGCCCATGTCCTCCGCCACGGCAAAGCTGGCCGCCAAGGCAGCCGCCATCCTCGCCGTCGGCGCCCTTTCCCTCACGGCCTGCGGCGGTAGCTCCACGCCTGCAGCCTCCTCCGCAGGCGGCGTCCAGCTCATCAATGCCGGCAAGCTGACCGTTTGCTCCGACGTCCCCTACGAGCCGTTCGAATTCCAGAAGGACGGCAAGATCGTCGGCTTCGACATGGACATCGCCGCCGAGGTTGCCAAGGACCTGAAGGCCGAGCTCAGCGTTGTGGACAGCTCCTTCGAGGCCATCGAGACCGGCACGGCGCTCACCGGCTGCGACGTCTCCATCTCCTCCATCTCCATCACGGACACCCGCAAGGCCGTCATGGACTTCTCCGAGCCGTACCTGAACGACGACCTGACCCTGGTGGCCACTGACGCTTCAGGCATCACGAACATCGACGGCGCCAAGGGCAAGAAGGTGGGCGTCCAGCAGGCCACCACCGGCGCCCAGTACGCCAAGGACAAGGGCCTCGACGCCCAGCAGTTCGAGGACACGGGACTCCTGGTCCAGGCCCTCAAGGCCGGCACCATCGACGCCGCCCTGGGCAACCAGTCGGTCCTCGGCTACGCCATCAAGGACGACGCCAAGTACAAGCGCGTGGAAAACTACGCCACGGGCGAGAAGCTGGGCATCTCCATCAAAAAGGGCAACACCGCCATGGCCGACCAGGTCAACTCCACGCTCAAGCGCCTGACCGACGACGGCTCCTTGAAGAAGTACGAGACCACCTGGTTCGGCGAAGCCGCCAAGTAGCACACACTCCGGCCCGGACACTCTAGCCAGAGAACCCCGGGCAGCCCTGTGACCTACCAAGTTGGGGCCCTGTACCGCTGTATGACAGTCCGCTGTAAAGCACTCCGCTGTACAAACAGCCCGTACGGGGCCTCAACTGCGCAAACGAATGTGAGAACACCATGGCAATGACCGCACGTCAACGAGCCAAAGTCAGCCTGTACGTCCAGGCCGGAATCTTCGTTGTGGCTGTGGCCGCGCTGATTCTGGCCACAGACTGGAAGACCATCGGCAACAGCGTCTTCAACTTCGCCAAAATCGGCCCGATGTTCCCGGATATCTTCCTGGTCGGCCTCAAGAACACCCTGATCTACACGGCCCTGGGCTTCATCGTGGGCCTGTCCGGCGGTTTGCTGCTGGCCCTTATGAAGCTTTCCAGCTTCCCGCTCTACCGCTGGATCGCCACCGGCTACATCGAGTTTTTCCGCGGCATCCCCGCGCTGCTCGTGTTCATCGCCTTCGGCTACGGTGTTCCGCTCGCGTTCGGCGTGCAGTGGAACGTGACCATTGTGGTGATGATCTCGCTGGGCATGGTGGCTGCGGCCTACATCGCAGAAACGCTCCGCGCCGGCCTGCAGGCCGTGCCCAAGGGACAGCTGGAAGCTGCCCGCTCGCTGGGCATGCCCCAGTGGCGGGCCATGGTGTCCATCGTGATCCCGCAGGCTTTCCGGATCGTGCTGCCGCCGCTGACCAACGAGGTCATCCTCCTGACCAAGGACTCCTCGCTGATCTACGTGCTGGGCCTGACCGCCTCGCAGTACGAGCTCACCAAGTTCGGCCGCGACGGCATCTCCAGCCTGGGAGCCGGGCTCACCCCGCTCCTCGTAGCTGGCGCCTTCTACCTGGTGATCACCATCCCGCTGAGCCTTTTGGCCCGGAAGTTCGAAAGCCGCTCCGCGCGGACGAAGCGATAGGCAGGACAGTCATGAACGACGTCGAAAACAACGCCCGCAATACTGCCGTACATGCCGCCGGGGTTTCCCTCAAGGACCTCCGCAAGTCCTACGGCTCCAACGAAGTCCTCAAAGGCATCAGCCTGGAGGTCAACCCCGGCGAGGTTGTCTGCCTCATCGGACCGTCCGGTTCCGGCAAGTCCACCCTGCTGCGCTGCGTGAACCTGCTGGAGCAGCCCAATGAGGGCACCATCCACGTTGGCGGTTTCGAGGCCACACACCCCGATGTGGACATCGACAAGATGCGCCGCAAGGTGGGGATGGTGTTCCAGCAGTTCAACCTGTTCCCGCACCTGAACGCCCAGCAGAACTGCACCATCGCCCAGACCAAGGTGCTCAAGCGCCCGCAGGCGGAGGCGGACAAGGTGGCGCGCGCCAACCTGGAACGCGTAGGCCTGGGCCACCTGGCAGACCGGTTCCCGGACCAGCTTTCCGGCGGCCAGCAGCAGCGTGTGGCCATTGCCCGTGCGCTCAGCATGGACCCCGAGCTCATGCTGTTCGATGAGCCCACCTCAGCCCTGGACCCGGAGACCGTGGGCGATGTGCTGTCCGTCATGCGGAACCTGGCCAAGGAGGGCATGACCATGCTGGTGGTGACCCACGAGATGGGCTTCGCCCGCGAAGTGGCCGACCGCGTGGTCTTCATGGACGGCGGCGTTGTGGTGGAGGAAGGCGTGGCCGAGCAGGTCATCAGCGCCCCCAAGCAGTCCCGCACCAAGGAATTCCTGAAGCGCGTCCTGGACCCGACGCACATCGACATCTCCAAGTAGGTAGTTTGGGCTGAGGACGCAGAATCGGCCCGGGGGGCCGGAGAATTCGGGGTGGCCGGGCCCCTTAATCGGGCGGGGCCCCCCAACAACGCGGGGGGCGCCCGCCACCCCCCACATTA
>NZ_JBFBEY010000030.1:0-51305 GCF_040683875.1 Arthrobacter sp. NPDC093128 | reverse complement strand
GGGACGGGCATCCACAGTATCCGGCTCTGCCGTGATACCGGGGATGTCCAGCTGTCCCGGCCAGGTCGCTCAGTGGCTGAACTGACCCAGCCGGGCCGGCTGGCCCAGCGCATCTCGCTGCCGCGCCGCAGCTTCCGGGACTGCCTCGCAGAAGAACTCCGCCGCCTCGACGCCGATGAAGTCTTCGGCGAGACGGTCCGCAATCTGAGAACGCTTGGGAACCAAGACGAGGGCTGCGCCAGCACAGCTCTGGTGGGAGACTGTAGCCGCCGATACCGGGATTCTCTGGTTTCGATTGGATGGGGCGCATCAGTGACGTCATTGCACTGCCCATCGGTTCTAGCCCTTCGAACGGACTCGACACTTCCTTGGCAGTACCGGAAGCTATAGAACATGCCTCGCACTCAAGGAGGGGAATCTGTCCTCTCGCGCGCAGTCCGTATCGTAGAGGCCTTCGGGCCGGGCGACACATCGCTGACAATCACCGAAATTGCGCGAAGATCCGGGCTGCACATCGCCACCGCGTCCCGTTTGGTTGAAGAACTGAGCAGGTTTGGGTGGCTTCAAAGGGACGAGGACCGCAGGGTGCGGATTGGGGTTCGAATGTGGGAAGCACAGCCCTGCCGACGAAGATTCCCTGGTACGGCAAGGAAGTCCAGGCGCCCAGCGGTTCCAGTGGCTGGCCGTTAATCGTCAGCATCCAACGGGACAAGATTCTGGTGTCCTGGTGGAAAACGCCGTGCGGGTGATGCGGGAAGATGTCACCGTTCTGCAGCGAGATGCAAAACGAGGAACCCTCAACGAGCGTTATAGCGCCCTCGCCGGTAGAACCGGCAGTGTTGTCTGCGTTCCAACCGGCCACGGCAGGCATCATTAGAACCCCACACCTCAGCTGACTCATGGACATGTACATTGCAAGTCCATGACCAGTTTGGGCCAACAATACGTCGTTGAACAGGCCTGGCAGGTTGGGCACCAGTTACGGCGTTTTGGAATTATCGGCGCAAAGTATCCGATGGAAGCTCACCAAAGCGGGCTGCATAATCGGCAGCGAATCGACCGAGATGGGAAAAGCCCCAGGCCGACGCGACCTCCGCCACCGCACTCGTTTCAGGCGAACCAGTCATTAGCTCCCGTTGTGCGCGCAGGAGTCGGATCTCCCGCAAATAGGCAAGCGGGGACATCTCAAACGTGCTCTTGAATCCCGTCTGCAGGGAACGCACTCCAACCCCGCAGGCGGCCGCGAGGTCAGCTACGGTGATGGGTTGCTGTGGTGAGGATTCCATGATTTCGACAGCCTTCCTGACTGCTGCCGGCGCTGCACCCGGGGTAAGGGCCTCCAAGTCAGGCCGGTACTGATGATCGCTGGACAGCAGCAGTCCTGTCATGACACTGTCGGCGATCGATGTCAGCATCATCGGATTTCGTACCAATGAATTCGGATTTCCCAAATGACGGATCAGGATTTCCATGAACGACCACCATTCCCGCGCCCAAGGATCCCTGAGGTCAAGGGAAGGTTCGAAGGCGATGGCCTTGGTGACTGGTTTCCCGATCAAAGTCCCCAGGTGAGCTTCCAGCACTCCCCGCGGAATTTTTATGGCCAGCATGCGGCAGTGCCTGTCCCAACCTTCTATCACTGTAGGTTGATCCCGGCGGTATAGAGCTGCCCGCTGAGGCGTAGCGATGATCTGATTTTTTCCGCTCGATGTACGGAGCTGACCTTCCAACGGGACGTTGAGGTGGTAGGCAACGTCGAGCGCCTGCGTTTCTACGCGCACGTTTGTGTTGTATTCGATGGTTCCTACGGTCAGTGGGCCGGCGTCGAAGGCGTCGACGCGCATCCTGAAATCGGCTGAAAGGTCGGCAACTCTCAGTCGGTGGGGGTAGTAAAGGTCAGTCCCAATCGAGCGGGCCTCATCCACGTCCGTGCTTCGCAGGTGACGGGGTTCAGGCCCTTGGGCGGCGTTGCCAGGAACGGGCCGAACAACATTGTTGCTCATCTTCCCATTGGAACAGACCGCCGAAAATACTGCAAGGAAACCTGATAATCCTCGGATTTCCGCGCAACCTTTTGCGCGTCTGCGTTTTCCGGATATCACTGCTCGTTCCGCGGCTTTTTCCGCCTCTTGTGACCTGCCTAACATCAACTGGTACACCGCAGGACGCGGTATCAGGAAAGGACAATGATGTCAGTCGACAGCACTCAGTCAATGAAGATGGAGTCTCCGCATCCCGCTGCAGGGGTCTGCCCCGTAACTGGCTTCGGGGGACCCACCACCGCATTGAAGTCTCCGACGGGATGTCCCGTCACTGAGGGAGCAGCGGAGTTCGATCCCTTCCGTGGCTCATACCAGGCTGACCCTGCAGTCGCGCTTGCCGAGGCCCGGCGCAACGAGCCTGTTTTTTACAGCCCGGTTCTGGACTACTGGGTGGTCACCCGGTACAACGACGTCAAGGAGATTTTCAAGAACCCGGATTTGTTCTCGGCGGCAATTACTCTTGAGCAGGTCACTCCTATTTCGGACGAAGCCCTGGACATCCTGGATGCCAGCAATTTCGCTCCGGGCCCAACCATCGTCAACGAGGACGAACCAATCCACGGCGAGCGGCGCCGGGCCCTCTTCCAGCCTTTTGAGCAGGACTCAGTGGCTTTGCTGGAACCGCGCATCCGCGAAGTCATCAACAACTACATCGATAAATTCGCTGCACGCGGAGAAGCTGACCTTGTCGATGATCTCTTTTACGAGGTGCCCTGCATCGTCGCCCTCATCTTCCTGGGAGTCCCGGATGAGGACATCGAGACCTGCCGCCAATTCGGAATGCAGCAGACGCTGTTCACCTGGGGCCGCCCTGAGGTGAGCGAGCAGGTCCGAGTAGCTGAGGGCATGGCCGCATTTTGGATCTTCGCCGGAGAGCTCGTCGAGCGCTTGAAGAAAACGCCTGACGCACCAGGCTGGATTCCCCACGCTATCCGCGTCCAGGCAGAGCATCCTGACCTGATTACGGACAACTACCTTCAAAACATCATGATGAGCGGCATTCTTGCTGCTCACGAGACGACGACCAATGCATCAGGCAACGCCCTCCGGACGCTCCTGGAGAATCGTGAAGCCTGGGAAGCCATCGTTAACGATCCCGATCTCATTCCGAAGGCAGTCGAGGAATGCCTTCGCTTCAGTGGCTCCGTCGTGGCGTGGCGCCGGATGACCACCGACGATGCCGCTGTTGGCGGCGTGGAGATACCTGCCGGCTCACGCCTGCTGATCGTCATGGCTTCAGCAAACCGGGACGAAAGCATCTTCCCCGAGCCTGATGTCTTTGACATCAACCGCGCAAACGCCCGCAGGCACCTCACGTTCGGCCTCGGAATCCATACGTGCATGGGAGCTTCCCTCGCCCGGCTGGAGATGAAGGTCTTCCTTACGGAACTCACCCGCCGCCTCCCCGGGCTGAAGCTCAAGCAGGCGCAGGACTTCACGTACCTACCCAACACTTCCTTCCGCGGGCCAGAGCATGTCCTCGTGGAATGGGATCCGGCAGCGAACCCGCTTCCCTCCGACCGGACATAGCGCACCACCCGGACCTCGAGAAAGAAATCACCATGGCCTATCGCATCAGCATCGGATACAAACAGCCCGCTGACCCTGAAGCATTCGACACCTACTACAACGAGAAGCATCTTCCGCTTGCTTCGCAGATTCCCGGCGTAACCCGGTTCGCGGCAGGAAAGACGGAAACCTTTGACGGAACCACTCCGGACAACTACCTGATCGCCGAGATTTCCTTTGAATCCAGGGAAATGGCACTGGCCGCCCTGGCATCACCGGAAGGCCAGGCAGCGACAGCTGACCTGGGCAACTTTGCAACCGGGGGCGCCGCCATTCACTTCAGCAATGAAGACATCATCGCCCCCTGACTGAACTCCCTGACGGGTCATTCCGACAGCCGCGATGCATCCAGCTAAACCAACCCCCTCAAATACCCCACCCTCGATGGAGAGGATCCAAAAATGCCCGGATACACCAACACGACAGATCTGCACAAGTACGTAGGCGGCATTTTCGAAACCGCCTACGCCGACCCGGAACTTGGGCCGAATCTCGCAGCTACCGGAGCGGTGCTGCTGGTGGCCTGCCATGACCCGGAGAGCGAAGTGGTACTGGACCTGCCTGCACGCAAGGTCTACTCAAGCGTCAGCGAAGCACCTACAGCCCCCAACGCCACTCTGCGGATGTCCACGGACACGGCCAACCGGTTCTGGCAGGGAAAGGTCAACATGACTATCGCAATGGCCAAAGGTGACGTAAAAGCCGAAGGCTCAGTCATCAAGGTCTTGAAGCTGGTTCCCAGCACCAAGCACCTCTTTCCGCTGTACATCCAGAGCCTCAAGGACGATGGGCGCGAAGAGCTCATCGCCTGACATCCACCCGTTGCATCGCCTGAAAGGACAGACCATGCCAACAATCAATTACATTAGCGCTGACGGAGACAAGACCTCGGTGGATGTCCTGCCGGGCAAGCGGGTCATGCAGACCGCGCAGGCCTCAGGCGTGGACGGCATCGTAGGGGAGTGCGGCGGGCAGGCAATGTGCGCAACCTGCCACGTGTACGTCGAGGCGCCCTGGCGGGACGCACTGCCGCCCCTTACTGACGCTGAGGATGTCATGCTGGAGGACACTGTCTGCGAACGGACAGACGAATCCAGGCTCAGTTGCCAGATAGTCGTCACCGAGGAACTCGACGGCATCACGATCAGGCTGCCTGAGGCCCAGATATGACCCGCCCAGCGGGCGTCGTCATTGTCGGTGCCGGCCAGGCCGGATGTGAAACAGCGGTGACGCTGCGGGCTAAGGGCTTCACCGGGCCGATCACGGTCATCGGGGATGAACACGGCGTCCCCTACCAGCGGCCTCCGCTGTCCAAAGCCTTCCTGGCCGCCGGTCACGACGATGACAGCATCATCCTGAGGCCCGCGGAGTTCTACGAATCACGAGGGATCACGCTGCTTTCCGGACATCGGGCAACGGCAATCGATCGCTCCAGGCGGCTTCTTGAACTTGAAGGCCGAAGCCCTTTGGCTTACGACGCTCTTGTCCTTGCCACCGGTGCCAGGAACCGACGCCTCAGTGTCCCGGGGGCTGATGCGGAAGGCGTCCACTACCTGCGGACCCTCACCGAAGCGCAGAAGCTCCAGGAAAAACTCAAGTCCGCCGCGGAACGGCAAGTAGTGATTATCGGGGGCGGATTCATTGGACTGGAAGTAGCCGCCGCGGCACGGAAATACGGCGCTGATGTGACGGTTCTGATGAGTCGCGACAGGCCCATGGCCCGGTCTGTATCACTACCGGTCGCCCGCTACTTTGAGGAGGAACATCGGCGTCATGGAGTACGCCTCGTTGCCGATTCGGCTGTCCAGTCCATCAGTGCTTCATCGGGCCAAGCCGATGGTGTGTTCACCGCCGACGGGAAATTCTACTCCGCCGACATCATCGTGGTTGGCATCGGAGTTGATCCGAATATTGAACTGGCGGCAACGGCTGGGTTGGAAACAAACAGCGGGGTCGTCGTGGACTCCACGCTTCGTACCAGCGACACCAACATCTTCGCTATCGGAGACTGTGCCGCTTTCCCAACCCAGTCGGGGCTGCGGCGGATCGAGTCCATTCAGACATGCGTGGACCACGCCCGTGCGGTGGCAGCCGCCATCGTTGGTGCCGGCTGTGACTATGAAAAGGTGCCGTGGTTCTGGACCGACCAGTTCGAGAGCAAACTGCAAATGGCCGGGCTGATCGAGGGCTACGACACCACTGTCGTGCGGGGCGACCCGCTTACAGGCTCTTTCTCGGTTCTCTGCTTCGCCGATGGGCAGCTCATTGCCGTGGAGTCGGTCAACCGGCCCCGGGATCACATGGCCGCACGCAAACTCCTCGCAGCACGTGTCCCCGTGAGCATTCTGGAGGCCGCCGACGAAGAGATTGAGCTCAAGGACTTGCTCCGGGTTGGCGCCGCAGTCTAATGGTTGCAATCCACTGACACGCAGATTTGCGTGGCTAGCCAATCCAGTGCAACCGGCGAGGAGATGAGCCGGTCCGGCAATCGCTGCGGCGTTGCGTCTTATCAGAGGCAGCGCCGCAGCCCATCTCAACCAGCCACGACTCGGCCGGCTACTGAAGTCCTAGTGCGCATGGCTGCCGCTCAAGCCGACTCTGCACCTGCGGAGCATACTCCTGAACTGAGCCACCTCCTGCTCACCGAAGTCGGCGAGCATCGCCTGCTCGACCTCCGCAACGGCGGCACGAAGAGAGTTGACGACGTTCTGCCCCTCGTCGCTGAGAAAAATCAAAAACTGCCTTTTACTGCGTGGATCTGCTTCCTTGCGGACCAGTCCTCTGATCTCCAGGAACGTGGTCATCTGCGCCATGGTCTGCGCTCTCACGAAGGAGTTGCGCGCCAGTTCAGCCGATGTCATCCCCGGGTGCCTCTCAAGGACGGTCAACGCGGTGTACTGCAGGGCCGTCAGGCCAACTTCTGAGACAACCTCGTCCAACCGATGGCGAACAGCCAGCTCGACCTGTTTGATCAAGTACAACATCGTGACATCAACGTTGGTCAATGCACCCGGCATTCGGTCTCGCGCACTCATGCATTCATTATTGGCCAGATCGTCAGGTTTCTTGAACAAACTCTTCGTTCCCCCTGGAACTTACTCTCCCAGATCCTCGCAGCACGCCAGCCCTCACCAACAGCCGATAAGACCGCGGGGTCACCCTGTACGACAATCAGTAAACCTGATATTCTGACTTCATCTTGTGGGGCAGCGAGAGCGAGCCAATCGCCGACGCGATGAACCTGGTTTGAGTAGCCGCCAAGGGCAGGAGGGCTGTCATCCTAATGAAACAACACGTGCAGCGAGAAAAGTCTCATCTTCGTTTAATGGATAAGACAGAACTTTCCACTGCCACATGCGCGGTGGCCTTGGCACGACTTCTATCGGGGCGAAATCTCTACAGATATCTGGACCGAGCAACTTTGGTGACTCATTAAATTGCATCAGGTTAAATTGCATCAGGTTTTCACCTCGCAGGCAGCAACGGGGGCACGCGAGATACCGGCAGCGCTGACTCTCGAAGCCATAGCCACCATGCCCGGGGATCACCCCCTGTCCTGCCCTCCGTCATCCTGGTCCTGCTTTCAGACCCAGGGTGTGGTGATCTAGGTGCGAGAAGTAGGACATCCCGCGGATGATGAGCGCGCCGAGGAAACACTTGTGCACTATGTCGTTCGCAGCAGCACTCCGGAAGAAGCTTCGGAAGTCGGCGGACGGGTCTACTATCCTCATCAACTGAGCGTGGGGCATTCATCGGCTGATTTTCAGATGCGCCTCAAAGCCGTTGAGATGGCTGGTGTCACCATTGGCCTCGTTGAGTACGGGACGCCAGTACGAATCGCGACCGGTGAGCTGGCAAGCGCCTACCAGGTCAATTTCCCACTGTTCGGCCGCCTGCGTTTCTCCTCGGGAAAAACCGTCGTTTTAGGCACCCCCGCTACGGCAAGTATTCATGGACCCCTGAAAGACACGGGGATTCAGGGCTGGTCCGAGCCAGCCCAAATGCTGGCGTTGAAAATTCCAACAGCACTGATGTACCAGGAATTGGAGTCACTGCTGGGACGAACGGCGGCAGGACCTCTCGATTTTCAGGGTTCGTTTGACCTGACCTCTCACAGGGGAAAGGAGTGGCGCTCTGCGGTAGAGCTGCTCATCGGAAGCCTGCGGAATCCGGACTCGCTCCTGTCCACTCCCTTGATGGCTGAAGCTGCCGTGCAATACACCGTACGGGGGCTGTTGCTTGCTGCTCCGAACAACTACAGCGAAGAGCTTGCGAACAACGGGGAAGCCGTAGGGTCCGCCGCTGTCCGCTGTGCCGTGGACTTCATGGAATCCCATGCCCACCTGCCTATAACCATCGAATCTGTCGCCGCTGATGCATTCGTGAGCCCACGAGCGCTTCAACTCGGCTTCCGTAAATACTTTGACGCCACCCCTATGGAATTCCTGCGCGGCGTTCGTATGCGGCGGGTACGGACAGAGTTGCTCGCAGCGAACACATCCACGCGCGTGAGCGAAGTTGCTGCGCGGTGGGGCTTCCCGCACGCCGGCCGCTTCGCTATCCAATATGCGAAGACCTTCGGAGAGTCCCCATCACAAACCCTCAAGAAATCGGGCGCATTTTCCAGGCAGTGACCAACGCCTATCCACTAGGCGCAGTAGGCCCTTGTTGCGGATCATTTCGTCAAGAATCATGATCCACATCACACAGGCACCTACGGCCGATTGGGCCAGGGTCTGCTGCTTCTCAGAACAAGGGAGTTCAAGTCATGAGCCGCATTCTGCCGCCAGACGTAACCGAATCCGATTTCAACACTGCCCTGGACAAGTTCCGTGCGGTAGTGGGTGCCGAGCATGTCCTCGCTGCCGAGGAAGAGATGGCGCCCTACCGGGACCCGTTCCCTACCACCAACGACGACCGCTTCATTCCCGGGGCAGTCGTATCACCGTCCACCCCTGAGGAAATTCAGGAACTCGTCCGCATCGCCAACGAGTACAAGATCCCGCTGTCACCCGTATCCACCGGTAAGAACCTCGGCTACGGGGGCGCGGCCCCGCGCCTTTCCGGCGCAGTAGTCGTCGCCACCGGCCGGCGCATGAACAAGATCATCGAGGTCAATGAAAAGTACGCCTACGCTCTGATCGAACCGGGCGTCACCTACTTCGACCTGTACAACCACATTCAGGAAAAGGGTTACAAGCTGTGGATTGACGTGCCCGACCTCGGCTGGGGTTCAGTCGTCGGAAACGCCCTCGACCGAGGCGTTGGCTACACCCCGTATGGCGATCACATTATGTGGCAGACGGGCTTGGAAGTTGTCCTCCCGGACGGCGACCTGCTGCGCACCGGCATGGGGGCAATCGAAGGAAGCGACACCTGGCAGCTGTTCCCGTACGGGTTCGGCCCTTACCCCGACGGATTGTTCACGCAGTCAAACTACGGGATCGTGACGAAAATGGGCATCGCTCTCATGCCCGAACCTCCGGGAGCGGAGAGCTTCCTCATCACCTTCGAGAACGAAGAGGACCTGAAACAGGTCATCGACATCATGCTCCCGCTTCGTATCGGCATGGCACCGCTGCAGAACGTACCGGTTCTGCGGAACATCTTCATGGACGCCGCTTCCGTTTCCCAGCGGACCGAGTGGTTTGAGGGCGATGGCCCCATGCCACAAGATGCCATCAAGAAGATGCAGAAAGACCTGAACCTTGGGTACTGGAACTTCTACGGCACCGTCTACGGCCCCCCGCCCCAGACCGACATGTTTCTCGGCATGATCCGCGACGCCTTCCTTCAGGTTCCGGATGCCAGGTTCTTCACGACCACCGATCGTCCTGAAGAAGGCGACAGAGGTGCCCACGTCCTCCACGACAGGCACAAGATCAACCGTGGTATCCCGTCGATCGAGGAACGCCACCTCCTCGAGTGGGTACCCAACGGCGGACACATCTGCTTCTCCCCGGTTTCCGCCCCTGACGGCGCCGACGCCATGAAGCAGTTCACGATGGTCCGGGACCGCAGCATTGAATACAACCAGGACTACGCCGCCCAGTTCATCGTTGGCCTGCGGGAGATGCACCACATCTGCCTCTTCGTTTATGACACGTCACGGCCCGAGTCGCGCGACCAGCTTCTCTCCATGACTGAGGTTCTGATTGATGAGGCCGCAGCGGAAGGCTACGGCGAGTACCGGACCCACCTTGCCCTGATGGACCAGGTCGCCGGCACCTTCAACTACAACGACGGCGCACTGCTGCGCTTCCAGGAGCGCATCAAGGACGCGCTCGACCCCAACGGCATCATCGCCCCCGGCAAGTCCGGCATCTGGGGCAAGCGCCTCAAAGGCCGCGGATTCTAGTCCGAGCCAACACACACGATGAGGAACCAATCATGACAATTCAAGAGTCGCAGGCACCATCATCCCTGCCCGCCACCGCCGCCAGGGGACAGCTGTTCATCAACGGAGAATGGCGCCCATCTGCGGACGGAGCAACAACCGCGGTCATCAATCCAGGGACCGGGGAAGAAGTAGAGAGAGTCGCTGCAGCAACAACCCAGGACGTCGACGACGCGGTCGCCGCCGCGAAAGCGGCCTTCGAGGACGGGCGGTGGTCCCGGCTAAGCGGCCGTGAACGCTCGCGTGTCCTCAACAAAGCATCCGCCCTCATGCGTGAACGGGCAGAAGACCTGGCACTGGCCGAAAGCACCGACGTCGGTAAGCCCATCACCTTTGCCCGCGTGGTCGACGTTGCAACTGCCGCTGACCAGTATGAGTACGTTGCTGCCTTGGCACAGCAGCTCGATGGTTCCGTACGGGAAACCCCGCTGAAGGCTCACGCATACACCAAGAAGGAAGCCCTCGGAGTTGTTGCTGCGATCACGCCCTTCAACTTCCCGTTGATTCTTTCCAGCACCAAGCTTGCCGCCGCCCTGGCTGCTGGCAACTCGGTAGTGCACAAACCCGCCAGTGACACCCCCCTCAGCGCCCTGCTGATGGCGGAAATCCTGACTGAAGCAGGAGTCCCCGCCGGTGTTATCAACGTTGTCACCGGCTCCGGCGGAGCGCTCGGCGACCACCTTGTTGCACACCCGGACGTCAACAAGGTCGCATTCACAGGCTCCACGGAAGTGGGGCGGCACGTGGCGGCTCTGGCTGGCCAGCACCTTCGCCCCGTAACCGCGGAACTGGGCGGAAACGCCGCCAACATCGTCTTCGCCGACGCAGATCTCGAAAAGGCCATCGGCACTGTCATTGGCGCCTTTGTCTTCAACTCCGGCCAGTTCTGCATGGGCGGACCCCGGCTTCTGGTCGAACGTCCCATCTACGATACGGTCTTGGGAATCCTGAAAGATGCTGTCGCCGGGGTCCTGGTTGGCGATCCGACCAACCCGGAAACTGTGATGGGGCCACTGGCCAGCCGCAAGCAGCTAGAAAAGGTAGCCGGCTACGTCGAGGGCGCCCGGGCTGCGGGCGGCCAGATCATTACCGGGGGTGAGGAGCTGAACATCAATGGCGGCTTCTTCTATGCCCCGACGGTCATTGCCGGCCTGGACAATTCGTCCCCCGCAGTCAGCGAGGAAATTTTCGGCCCCGTCCTGACAGTGCAGCCGTTTGATACTGAGGAGGAAGCGATCGAGATGGCCAACAGCACCCCGTACGGCCTGGCTTCGGGTGTGCAGACTTCCAGCATCTCCCGGGCGCACCGGGTGTCTTCGCGACTCGAAGCGGGCATCGTGTGGGTCAACTCCTGGGCGCTGCTGGATCCCGCCGTCCCGTTCGGTGGAGTGAAAGACTCCGGCTGGGGCCGGGAGTACGGGCCCGAGGCGTTGGAGTCCTACACCCGCACCAAGTCCGTCATCATAGCCACCGACTAGGAATCGCCATGTCAATCACCACTGAAGCGGCAGTCGTCGAATCGGCCGGAGCAGAATTTGTATTCCAGACCGTTCAGCTTGACGCTCTGCAGCCCAACGAAGTTCTGATCGATATCAAGGCCGCGGGCCTTTGCCACACTGATTTATCCGTCGCCGGTGGCGGTCTCCCGTTCCCCCTGCCGGGTGTGCTGGGACATGAGGGTGCAGGCATCGTGGCTGAAATTGGTTCAGCTGTAACACGCGTCAAACCGGGGGACCGGGTAGTGCTGTCCTTCACCTCCTGTGGCGGATGCACGAACTGCCGCGACGGCCACCCGGCCTACTGCGACACCTGGCTTCCCGACAACCTCATCGGAGGGTCCCGGAGCGACGGAACATCTCCCATCTCACGGGACGGCGAACGCCTTGGCGGTCACTTCTTCGGCCAGTCCTCGTTTGCCCGCCAAGCGGTGGCGGATGAGCGAAGCGTCGTCAAAGTGACCACAGACCTTCCACTTGAACATCTCTCACCGCTGGCCTGCGGTGTGCAGACCGGAGCAGGCGCTGTGTGGAATGCCATCCAGCCCAAACCGGGTTCAAGCCTGGTCGTCTTCGGAGTCGGGGCTGTGGGCCTGTCAGCCATCATGGCCGCCGCGCTCACGCCCGCCGTGACGATCATCGCCGTGGACATGGTTGCATCGCGGTTGGAACTGGCCCGGGAACTCGGCGCCACCCACACGATAGACGCCTCGGCCGTCCAGGACGTTCCTGCGGAGATCCAGAAGATCACCGGCGGGGGAGCGGACGCGGCTATCGAGGCGACCGGCAGCACCAAGGTGCTGGAGCAGGCGGTCTTTTCAACATCGGCGCGAGGCCATGTCGTCGCAGTCGGGGCGCCCGCTTTCGGTGCGACGGCGGCAGTTGACGTGAACTTCATCATGCCGGGCCGCAGGATCCAGGGCATCACCCTCGGTGACAGCGAAATCGAAACCCTCATCCCGGCCATTGTCGCCCTGATGGAAGCCGGCCGGTTCCCCGTAGAGCGCTTGGTCACGACCTACAAACTGGACGACATCAACCGAGCCGTTCAGGACATGAAGTCGGGCATATCCATCAAGCCCGTCTTGGTCAACTAAAGAAAAGGCAGGACGGGCAGACGTGCAGCTGACAGAAGTCCTCTGCTCTGCCCGTCCTGACGCACTCAAGTTTCATCACTACAAAAAAGTTTCACAGGTGCAGACCGGCATTCGTGTCCAAGCATCAGGATGCACTGTCATCCAGCAAAGGAGCAGCAAATGAGTTTGTCAGGCAAAGTAGCAATCATCACCGGAAGCGGCCAGGGCCTTGGCCTTGCCTACGCACGTGAACTGGCCCGCCAGGGAGCCGCTGTCGTCATCAACGACGTCAACGCGGAAACCGCCGAGCAGGCAGTTGCTCTGATAAAGGCAGAGGGTGGTCGTGCTGCTGCGGTTGTCGCACCGGTAGGCAGCACGGAAGCGGCCAAGGCACTTGTCAATGGTGCGCTTGAGGCGTTTGGCCGTCTGGATATCCTGGTCACCAACGCCGGTATTCTTCGGGACAAGAGCCTGCTCAAGATGACGGATGAGGACTTCGACCTGGTCATCAACGTCCACCTCCGCGGTACCTTCACATGTGTCCGCGAAGCGTTCGGCTACTTCAAGGAAAACGGTATCGCCGGGCGCATCATCACCATCGGCTCCCCCACCGGCCAGCGCGGCAACTTCGGCCAGACCAACTACGCTGCCGCCAAGGCCGGGATCGTGGGCATGGTCCGTACGTGGGCCCTGGAGATGAAGAAAGCCGGTGTCACCGCAAACACAGTTGTTCCCGTTGCTGCGACAGCCATGACCAAGACGGTTCCGTACTTCCAAAAAGCCGTGGAAGCGGATGAACGCGGGGAGGTCATGCCGTCTTTCTTCCGGCATGACCTCGGCTTCGGTACCGCTAACGACGTCGCGGGCCTGATCGCCTTCCTTGCCTCCGACGCGGCGGCAGGGATCACCGGCCAGGTCATTGGCGCGGGCGGTGACCGGCTGCAGGTCTGGACCCACCCGGAAGCGGCTGCCACTGAGTATCGCGAGGGCGGGTGGAATTACCAGGACCTCGTCGAGAACTTTGATGCTCTCTTTGGCGACAAGCTCCAAGGCGTCGGCGAGGAATTCCTCCCCCTGCCCGACGAGCTCAAGCCAGAACCTGTCCCCGCCCACTGATCTGGCGAGGACGCAAAATGCGCTACGAACTCGGCGTCGACGCCGCGAAACTCGATGCGATAGACGTGCATGTCCACCTCGAGGTGGACAGCTGCGGCCATGGGTCGCTGCCAGAGGCGCTGACCGAGGCCTCTGCCAAGTACTTCAAGGCAGAGGACCGGACGCCGTCCTTGGACCGCATCGCCGAAACCTACAGAGAATTGAACATGGCCGCCGTCGTGTTCACCGTGGACGCCCGTACGCAGCTCAAACACCAGCCGAACAGTATTCCCGAACTCATCGCCGGCGCCGCCCGGAACAACGACGTCCTCATCCCCTTCGGCAGCGTGGACCCACGCACCGGCACCGACGCCATCCAAGGTGCCAAACACCAGGCGATCGACCTCGGTGCCCGCGGCTTCAAGTTCCACCCCTCCCTGCAGGGCTTCGACCCCTCCCACGAGGCGTTCTACCCGCTATGGGAAACCCTCCAGGAACTCGGCCTGCCGGCCATCTTCCACACCGGCCAAAACGGCATGGGAGCCGGGCTGCCCGGCGGATACGGCATCAAACTCGCATACTCCAACCCCCTGCTGCTCGACGCCGTCGCCGCCGACTTCCCAGAACTGCAGATCATCATGGCCCACCCGTCCGTACCGTGGCAGGACGAAGCGAACTCGATCGCCACTCACAAGGCCAACGTTTTCATCGACCTCTCCGGCTGGTCCCCGAAATTCTTCCCCGAATCGCTGGTGAAGGCGTCCAACTCTTATCTGCAGGACAAGGTGCTGTTCGGCACTGACTTCCCACTTATCACGCCCCGTAAATGGCTTGGTGCCTTCGCGGACCTTCCCCTCAAGGACGAGGTCCGGCCCAAAATTCTCAAACACAACGCCGTCCGCCTCCTAGGGCTGGACAGCGCCACCCGCTGACAGCATCACCGCACAAATCACAGAACCAATACAGGAGCAAAGATGCCCAACCTCGTCGTCGATTTCGACAAACTTCTCACCCTCGCCGGAACCGACCTCGGTGCCACCGAGTACCGCGAAATCACTCAGGAGCAAATCAACAAATTTGCCGACGCCACCGGTGACGACCAGTGGATCCACGTCGACCCCGAACGCGCCAAGGACGGCCCGTTCGGGGCTCCCATCGCCCACGGTTTCCTCACCCTCTCACTCATCATCCCGTTCTGGGGCGAACTCTTCGACGTCGACGGCGTCACCACCAAGGTCAACTACGGACTGGACAAGGTACGTTTCACCGCCCCCGTGAAAGTTGGCTCACGAATCCGCATGCAGGCAACCATCGCCGAAGTCACCGAAGTCAAGGGCGGCGCCCAGATCAAGGTAGCCAACACCATCGAGATTGAAGGCCAGGAACGTCCTGCTGTTGTGGCCGAATTTCTCGCCCGCTTTTACAAATAACATCCCGGCAAATACGGCAAGTGAAAGGAATGTTGTGGAGAACTTTGGCGTAGGCTCTTGGCTGCAGCGTCGCCGCCCTAAGTCCGGGAACAAGATTGCCCTCATCAGCGGCGAACGGGAACTCAGCTATCAGGAATTCGCGGACCGCAGTGTCCGACTGGCGAACTCACTTCGAGACCGGGGCGTGGCGAAGGGAGACCGGGTGGCCTACCTGGGTGAAAATCACCCAGCGTTCCTCGAAACTCTCTTCGCAGCAGGCATGCTGGGTGCAATCTTCGTACCCCTCAACACTCGCCTGGCACCGCCGGAGATCCAGTTCCAGCTTCAGGACTGCGGGGCGCTCGTCCTCGTCCACTCCCTCAGCTTGGATGTCCTGGCCAGCCGCGGCTCGAACGGGACACCTGTAACTGGGCGCATAGTCGTTGATGACGTCTCCGGTAACAGCGCAGGAGCGTTAGGGATTGCAGGCGACCAGGACCTTAGAACTGTAGAGGACTACGAAGCTGTAGTGGCCGCTGGGTCGGCCCAATTCCAGGATGTCAGCGTCAGGCTGGAGGACGGTGCGATGATCCTCTACACCTCGGGCACCACCGGCAGGCCCAAGGGTGCGCTGCTGACCCACGGGAATGTGACGTGGAACTGTATGAACGTCATCGTGGACTTCGACTTCGCCTCAACCGATGTGGCGCTTATGATTTCCCCGATGTTCCACGTCGCGTCCTTGGATATGGGAGTGCTCCCGACGCTGCTCAAGGGCGGAACCGTGGTGCTGGAAAGCAAGTTCGACCCCAAACGGACCCTTAAGCTCATCCAGCAGCATCGCGCCACCACTATCAGTGGCGTGCCCACAACATTCCAGATGCTCTGCGAGGATCCGGAGTGGCCCGGGACCGATCTGAGCTCCCTCAGCAAGCTGACCTGCGGCGGATCAGCCGTTCCTATGAGGGTCCTGGAAGCCTATGAGCTGCGCGGGCTGCGCTTCTCCAACGGCTACGGCATGACCGAGACAGCTCCCGGAGCCACAACCCTTCCGGCGGACCGTTCTAGGGAGAAGGCCGGCTCCTCAGGGCTGCCCCACTTCTTTACCGACGTTCGGATTACCGGTGTCGACGGTATCGAAGCCTCCTCGGAATCGGTTGGTGAGATTCACATCAAGGGCCCCAATGTCATCCACCAATATTGGAACCGCACGGATGCCACTGCGCAGGCTTACACCTCTGATGGCTGGTTCAGATCGGGGGACTTGGGGTACAGGGACGATGACGGCTTCGTCTTCATTTCTGACCGCTTGAAAGACATGATTATCTCCGGCGGGGAAAACATTTACCCGGCTGAGGTTGAGCAGGCGATTTCCGAACTTCCGGCCGTAGCCAGCGTTGCGGTCATCGGCGTTCCGGATGAAAAGTGGGGAGAGGTTCCCCGTGCAGTGGTTCTGCTTCGCGACGGCGGGGAGCTTACTGAAGAGGAACTGCGGAACCATTTGAACGGAAAGCTGGCCCGCTACAAGATCCCTAAATCAGTGGTGTTCGTCGACGAAATGCCTCGGACCGCCAGCGGCAAGATCAGGAAAGCCGAACTCCGCCAAGAGACGGCATCCCACGCTGGCCTAGTTTGAGGGACAAGGGTTGAGGCAGGCACCAGAATCGGCCCAACCAGCAATAAGCAGCGTTCGGAGAACGCCCAAGCGTTGCCGCTATCCATGCGACAACAGCTGATCAGTATGGACCGGCCAACGGAGCAGGCTGTGCCGAACGGCCTTTTTCACCAAGAAGCTTACATAGCGAGGAAGTACAAATGATCCACAAAGTCAAGGCAGTGGTAGCCATGGAGAAGGACGCCCCGGTGTCAGTGGAGACCATCCTGGTGCCAGATCCGGGCCCAGGTGAGGTTCTGGTGGATATCCTCACCTGCGGTGTCTGCCATACCGATCTGCACTACAAGCAGGGCGGCATCGGCGACGAGTTCCCGTACCTGCTCGGCCACGAGGCCACGGGCGTGGTCAGCATGGTGGGCCCTGACGTAACGCAGGTGGCGCCGGGTGACCGGGTCATCCTGAACTGGCGCGCCGTCTGCGGTGAATGCCGGGCGTGTGCCAAGGGCCAGCCGCAGTACTGCTTCAACACCGCCAACGCCACCCAGAAGATGACCCTCGAAGACGGAACGGAACTCTCACCGGCCCTGGGTATCGGTGCCTTCGCCGAAAAGACACTTGTTGCCGCCGGCCAGTGCACCAAGGTGGACCCCGAGGCTGACGCCGCGGCCGTCGGACTGCTGGGCTGCGGCGTCATGGCCGGCATCGGTGCCGCAATCAACACCGGCGAGGTCAAGCGCGGTGAGTCCGTGGCTGTCATCGGCTGCGGCGGTGTTGGCATCGCCGCGATCGCCGGCGCCAAGCTGGCCGGCGCCACCACCATCATCGCCGTCGACATCGACGCCAACAAGGTGGAAATGGCCACGTCGCTGGGCGCCACGCACGGCATCGACTCCAGCAAGGAAGACCCCATCGAGGCCATCCGCGCCCTCACGGGAGGCAACGGGGCCGACGTGGTGATTGACGCCGTCGGCCGCCCTGAAACATACAGGCAGGCGTTCTATGCCCGCGACCTCGCCGGCCGGGTTGTCCTGGTGGGCGTTCCAACGCCAGCCATGTTGCTGGAACTGCCGCTGCTGGACGTCTTCGGCCGCGGCGGTTCACTGAAATCCTCCTGGTACGGAGACTGCCTGCCCTCCCGCGACTTCCCCATGCTGGTGTCCCAATACAAGCAGGGCAACCTGGACCTGAACGCTTTCGTCTCGGAACGGATCCGCATAGACCAGGTCGAGGAAGCCTTCGAGAAGATGCACGAGGGCAAGGTCCTGCGCTCGGTAGTGGAGCTATGATGGCAGTCACCATCGAAAACCTGGTCACCTCGGGCACTTTTTCGCTCGACGGCGGCACCTGGGACGTGGACAACAACGTCTGGATCGTAGGCAACGACGAAGAATGCGTCATCATTGACTCCCCGCACGACGCCGCAGCGATCATCAGCCAGGTCCGCGGCCGGAAGGTCAAGGCCATCCTCCTCACCCACGCGCACAACGACCACATCGGCGCAGCACGTGAAGTCGCCGAAGCCGTGGGTTCCCCGATCTTCCTGCACCCCGAGGACCTGGTTCTTTGGGAGCAGGTCTACCCTGACACCGGACCGGACCGGTACCACGGCGACGGTGACGTGTTCGAGGTGGGCGGCACCGCGCTGCTGGCCATCCACACCCCTGGACACTCCCCGGGGTCCACCTGCTTCTACCTGGAAAGCGAAGGAACCGTCTTCACCGGTGACACACTATTCAACGGCGGCCCCGGCGCAACCGGTCGGTCCTACAGTGACTACCCGACCATCCTGACCTCGATCCGGGAACGGCTGCTGACACTGCCGCCCGACACCGTGGTCCGCACCGGGCACGGCGACAACACGACCATCGGTGCCGAGCAGGAAACCCTTGCCCGCACCCTCTGAAATTCCAGGAAGTCCATCCCCACGCGCGTTACGCAAGATCTGTCGGAATTTCAGGACCGTTACCGGCCCGCTGTCTGCGTGGCCGCAGCCGTTCGCCTCCCTGACTAAGGAATCGTCATGAATTCGCCTATACCCACTGCCGATGCCCAAGCGGAAAACCTCGCTGTACGTTCTGGTGATAGCTGCCCCGAGACCGGTTGGTGGCAACCGCTGCAGTCGGAGGACATGAGCGAGTTGCCGATTTCCCGGTTTGTCGGTCAGGGAAGCCCTATGCCTGCGGTGGGCACCGTGCCCGACCTTTGGGTTAAGGGCCGCAATTCCCTCCACCAGAGCGACTATTAGGCAACGTTGAGCTGGCTAGCTCCCCTGACGATTCGTGTACCCGCGCCGGTGGTGACGTGCAGCTCTTCCGCCCCGGACTGTGCATCGCCGAACTCACCCAACCCCGCCCGGCACAGCGGATCTCCCTGCCTCGGCGAAGCCTCCGGGACTGCCTCGCCGAAGAACTCCGCCGCCTCGACGCCGACGAAGTCTTCGGCGAGACGGTCCGCAGTCTTAGAACGCTTGGGAACCAAGACGAGGGCTGCGCCACCACAGCTCTGGTGGGAGACCGTGACCGCCCGTACCGGGATTCTCTGATTTTGATTGGATAGGCTGACGCTGGCCGAGACGGCACCAGCGAACTGATTCAGACCTTTAAGGAGGCTGGAGGCAGTGCGGGGTGGGCCGAGATGGTCAATAACCGGAAGCCCGCCCACACGAAGAAAAACGCCCCGCTTAAGGCCGAAGTCATTCGTCGGGCGGCGGAGGCCCTGCAGCACAAGGACCTGCGTGTTGACCCGATATTCGGCAAAGGAGCCAGTGATGGTTGGGTGGAATGCTGACACCGCGGCCGGCTCCGTGGGTGGTGCGGTAACCCTTGTAGAAGGATCGAACTTCTCGATCTCAGATGTGACTGGCGATATGTATTCTGACCGGCCCCATGGAGTCTTCTTCGAGGACACGCGCATCATGTCCCTTTGGCGAATGACGATCAATGGCGGCGCCCTGGAGCCGCTGGCGGCTGACACGCTCGAACCTTACCGTGCCCTGTTCCGGGCGGGTAGCGAGCCAACCGGACAGTCATCTCATCGTGGAACGCAGCCGTGAGCTCGGTGTCGGAATTCTGGAGGACATCACCGTTCGCAATCATTCCAGGGAACCGGCGGTCTGTGTGGTCGAGTTGGAAATGGACGCAGACTTCGCGGATCTCTTTGAAGTGAAGGATGCCCGTATTACCAGGCAGTGGGAACAGACCCGTGAGGTTCGGGGCGATTCGCTCATCATCCATGGAGCCTGGAAAGGAACCCATAAAGGGGCGGTGCTCCATTCCCCGGGTGCAATGTTTAGCCATGACGGCTTAGGCTTCCGCACCGTAGTTCCTCCCCAAGGCGAGTGGGCCGCAAGGATTTATGTCTTGCCGCTTCAGGACGGAGCCGAAAAGCCGGTGCCCTTCCACCGCGAAGCTGACGGCACGTCCGCAGCGGAACGACGGCGCGCGGAGTGGATACGAAAATCACCAGTTCCGGAGAGCAGCAACCTCACGCTTTATCGCACGATGTTGCGTTGCGTTGATGACATCGGAGCCCTTCAGATTGAGGATCCGGTTCATCCGGAGCGTACGGTCGTGGCAGCCGGCGCCCCTTGGTTCATGGCCATCTTTGGTCGTGACTCGATACTCTCCTCCTACATGGCCCTGCCTGTGGATCCATCTCTGGCACTGGACACCCTCCGAAACCTTGCCGACCGGCAAGGTAGCGAAGTGGATCTGGTTACGGAGGAGCAGCCGGGCCGAATTCTCCACGAGGTCAGGCTGGGAGTCAGCACGAAGCTGGCTCTCGGCGGCAAATCTGCGTACTACGGCACGGCCGATGCCACACCATTGTTCGTCACCCTTCTGGGCGAAGTCAGCCGCTGGGGCCTGGCTGCCGATCAAGTGGCCGCGCTGCTGCCCAACGCGGACCGCGCGCTGGACTGGATCCGGGACTACGGAGACCGGGACGGCGATGGATTCGTGGAGTACCAGCGTCTCAACGACCAAGGGCTGGTGAACCAGGGATGGAAGGACTCCTGGGACGGCGTCAATTTTGCCGATGGCCGGCTTGCTGAGCCGCCGATAGCACTTTGCGAAGTGCAGGGCTATGTCTACGGCGCCTACATCGCACGGGCCTGGATGGCTTACGACGCGGGCGATTTTGGCCTGGCGACTGAACTGCGGGCCCGGGCCGCGCGGTTGAAGAATCAGTTCAATGAACAATTCTGGCTGCCGGACCGCGGCTATTTTGCCATTGCCCTGGACGGGGACAAGAGGCCGGTGGACGCCCTGACTTCCAATATGGGGCACTGCCTGTGGAACGGAATCGTCGACGACGACAAGGCGCCGTTGGTTGCTGAGCGGTTGATGTCCCCGGAGATGTTTAGTGGATGGGGCATCCGGACGTTGGCTACGACCATGGGTGCCTACAACCCTGCCAGCTACCACAACGGGGCGGTCTGGCCGCACGATAACGGGATCATCGCCACAGGGCTTATGCGGTACGGCTTTGTCCAGGAGGCACAGAGAGTGGCCCAGGCCATCATCGAGGCCGCGGAGTACACGGATCATCGCCTGCCCGAACTGTTCTGCGGCTTCGAGCGGTCCAGGTTTCCGAAGCCGGTACCGTACCCGACGTCGTGCTCTCCCCAAGCGTGGGCAGCAGCCACGCCGGTCCAGCTGATGCGCACGCTGCTGCGGTATGACCCGGATGTCTCCCGGAATGGTATGTGGTTTGACCCGGTGCTGCCTAAAGCTTGGGGGAGAGCACGTGCGACCAATCTACCGATCGGTGGCGGGCGGATCACCATTGACGTGACCGGCACAGAAGCGACGCTTGAAGGGCTTCCTCCCGGCATGACACTGCATCGGGGAACCCGTCCGCCCTGGCTGACCTGATGGAACTTCCCGAGCAGCTGAAAGGGAATGTCTCGTAAAAGGGTGGCATGGCCTCGAGGAATGACTGCCGGAGTTCGGGCAACACGGTCACCCATGCGGGACCGGATCCGCGCCCGGCGCTCTGGCGAAGCAGAGTTGGACGCGAGGGTCTAATGGAGTCTCTGAGTGTTGACAACGTTTGGTTCCTGATGCATCGGCTGCTGTTGAGGCCGAGGCCTCGATCGGGATTCCGCCCGACAGCTACTCTGGCCCGCGACCGACGCCTCTGCCGCCCGCGGACTTGGTCGCATATCGGACACGGCGGATATGACACGGGGGCAAACTTGTCAGAACAAACACGAGCCGCATCCCCTTCGGAACGGGATGCGGCAGTCTGGAAGAGGGCGCTGGAAGCGATGAAATGGAGTGTGGATAATGACCACAATCCTGGTGTCGGACTGGGTCGGACTGGGTCGGACTGGGTCGGACTGGGTCGGACTGGCGCCGGACCGGGCCGGATTTTCCGAGGGAACAACTGTGGCTGTGGCCCCCGCTTGCTGGGATGTGGTGCTATTCCTCTCCGCTGTTGTGGCGGCCTGGGTGGCCCCTCACTACTTCATGGCTCGGTCCTACCCAAGGGACATGACTGCGAGTCAATTTGTCCGAAATTCTTTGTTTCGGCGCTCACCGCGATCGGGATTCGCCTTTGCCTGGGTCAAAAGATGCTGCGGTGCTTATGGACCGTGGGTTCCGGGCTGTTCGGCTACGGGGGGCACTCACCCACGAGGGTCATCGGCTTCCCCGGCTATTCACCGGCATCGGCTACCAGCCGGACCAACGCTGCCACCACATTCTCCGGCGTCGTCCGCCACATCTGCGGCGAGAGGTGGCCGCTGGCATCCATGCTGATGATGCCGTGTGCACTCGTCAGCAGCATCGCGCCGTAAAGGTGGGCGCGACCGTCACCGACAACGCTGCCCACGATCCGCAGGAACTCATCCTGAGCGCGGGCGGCAGCTTGAATGGCAAGTTCTGGCTCCTTGGCGGGCATCGTAAACATCATCCGGTATACCTCCGGCTCGTCGCGTCCCACGTCGAGGAGTGCCTGCAGAGCGGATCTCAGGGACGCCTCTCCGCTGCCAGGCGCCGCAAATTGCAATTGGTTGAGTTGCTCCGCTATCCGGTCCCAGCTTTCAGCCCCCACGGCGGCTAAGAGGCTTTCCTTGTCCGCAAAGTGCCGGTAGGAAGCGCCCCGGGATACGTTGGCACGCGCCCCGACTTCTCTCAGTGTGACTTTCTGTGGGCCCCCCTCATTAAGGAGGGCCCGTGCGGCATCGAGCAGGGAACGGCGCGTGGCCGCAGCGGATTCGAGACGACTGACCATTAAAACATCCTACAGTTGACACTGTCATCCCAGATGCTATGGTTTTCAGATGACAACGTCATCTGAAAACCAGTCCCTGATAGTCGTAAGCGGAGCCTCCACCGGTATGGGCGCGGCTGCGGCACGCGAGCTGGCCGCGCGCGGCCACTACGTCCTCGCCGGCGTCCGCCGAGAGATTGACGGCCGCGACCTCGAAAGCGCGAACATCCGCCCCGTCATCCTCGACATCACCCGACCCGAGCAGATCGCAGACCTGTCGGCCCTCATCGAAAGCGACGGCCGACCCCTGCGAGCCCTGGTCAACAACGCTGGCATCGCGATAAATGCACCACTTGAAGTACTTCCCATTGAGGAGTGGCGCCGGCAATTTGACGTCAACTTCTTCGGCCATATCGAGGTTACTCAAGCCCTGCTGCCGGCTCTGCTTCGGAGCCGGGGCCGTGTGGTCACGATGAGCTCGATTGGCGGCCGTGTGGCGCAGCCAACGTACGGGGCCTACTCCGGTTCAAAGTTCGCTCTCGAAGCGGTCATGGACGCACTTCGCCGCGAACTGGCCCCGCACGGAGTGAGAGTCGTTATCGTCCAGCCGGGCGCCGTCCGCACCGAAATGGTAGGCCGCGGGGGAATCACGGCGAGGCGACTCGCTTCTGAAATGACACCAGAGCAGGACCATCGTTATGGAGGCCTGATGCAGGCGATCCTGGCACAGTCCGATGGGTTCCTCCGCGACGGAGTCGATGCCGCAACGGCAGCCAAGACCATAGCGAACGCCGCGACCGACCCTAAACCAAAAATCCGCTATACCATCGGCCGGGACGCCGCGCTCCTCACCCGGCTGGCCCGAATACTGCCGGACCGCTCTCTTGACCGGGTGCTCGCCTCAGCGCTTCGGCCTCACTTCCCTAATGCCCGTAAGTAACTCTTCGGAAAATCGTACATAGCAACCTGCTCCAGCAACCGTTCCCCCGTCCTGGAATGAAGATGTCATGCCCTCCCTCACCAATGCCGTTGTCCTCGTCACCGGAGCGAACGGGGGCATTGGCACTGAATTCGTACGAGCCGCCGTCTCCCACGGAGCCGCCAAAGTCTATGCGTCCGCACGGACCCCGCGGCAGTGGGACGACGAGCGCATCATCCCGCTGACCCTCGACGTCACCGATCCCGCCTCGATCGCCGCCGCGGCGGCCGCGGCGGATGACGTTACGATCCTGATCAATAACGCCGGTGGTATCCCTCCAACTGCCAGCCTTCTCGACGTCACGGAAGCCGACCTCCGCCAAAACATGGAAATCAACTTCTTTGCGCCGGTCCTCTTGGCGCGGGCATTTGCCGCGATCCTTGCCGCTGCCGACAACGCAGCGTTGATCGACATGCACTCCGTCGCGAGCTGGCATGCATCCGGTGGCCCCTACAGGGCATCCAAAGCCGCCATGTGGTCCGCCACCAACTCACTCCGACTCGAGCTCGCGCCCCATGGGGTACTCGTGACCGGAGTGCATGTCGGCTATGTCGACACCCCTATGGCCTCCCACACGAACGACCCAAAAATGCGGCCAGCCGACCTGGTCGCCAAGGTCTTCGACGCCGTCGAAAACGATGTCTTTGAGGTCGTCGCCGACGAACTCAGCGCACACGTCAAGGCCGGGCTCTCGGCCCCACTCGAAGCCCTCTACCCTCAACTGTCGGGCAATCAGCCGTAATAGTTGCCGAGGACGCCTGTGCACTCTTAGTGGACCACTATGAGATCACAACGAGGATCTGGGTCTCAGACATCGAGTTGAGCGGTGCTGTCCCAAAAGGGCGCCCGATCCGAACTTGATCGGTGGCGCTTCCTGTTCGCCGTCGAAGACGACCCTCGTGCCCATGGAAAGGCGCCGATATTCCTGCAGGGGGCTTCGCCGACCAGTGCTGCTGATTTCGGGTGATTCGTGTGCCAAGGCGCTATGGCCAGAGGCCAGTGGTTGTCTCGTCGACCCCAAACGCAACGAGTGGCTGCCGTCCAGATCGAGTTTGCCGGCCGCGTCAGCGGGGTATGAGCAGGCTGATTTGCGTTCTGATGTCCTGCACCAGTGCTTCAGTTTCCAATCCAGCGTTCACACTTGCTGCCATGCTGACAAACATGATCGCCGAAACAATGCGCGCCGTCGTCGCCGCGTCACCCGCACCGGCCAGTTCTGCCCGGTCCAGTATGGCGGCAATGGCCTCCTCGGTTTGCCCAACGATGGATAGAGCTGCGCTGTGGTGTGGCTCCGTAGGGTGCCCGAAGACCATCTCCCGCAGGTAGAAGCGTCCGTTGTCGACCTGGACACGGTTGCACTCCACGATGGGCCGCACGACCGCCATCACCGCACCCAGGGCATCCTGGATGGTTTCAGCATCCGCCCGGCCCCGATCGAGTGCTTCGGCGTAGTGGGCGTTCTGAACGAGGAGGAGGAGTTCTCCCTTTGTTTTGGCGTAGAGGAAAAGGGTTCCGGTGCCGATGTCGGCTTTGTCGGCGATCTGCTGGGTGGTGACGTCCTCGACCCCGTATTCGGCGAACAGCTCGCTGGCTGCGGCTGTGATGCGGTCCAGCTTCTCCTGCTTGTTCCGCTCGCGCCGCCCGAGCGACTGGGATGTGACGGGCATGTGGGTTCCTCTGGACGTAAACTGACTGGACTCAATAATGAGTATATCGAAGCTGCGGAGACCGGGCCCTCCGGTCGGCGCCCCTACTCTTCGTAGTGGGGGAGGATCCGGCCACGCTTGACATACGTCAGTGCTGCTTCAACCTCATAGGCATGGATTGCGGAGGCCACTGGCTTCAGCTGATGGGAGAGGTTGTGGACAGTTGTGCTGCTAAAGAAGGCGTCGCGGGCTGCCGAGTCGGCAAATCCCAGGATGATTGATGCGTGGAAGCGTTGGTCCGCCGGGTTGTCGTGGGCGACGTTGGGGGTGTCCCACATCTTCTCAATCCATGGCATGAATGACTGAGTGCGCAATTCCTTCAGCATCCCGGTGTCAGCCAGGGTAGGAACAAGTCCCTTCTTCACGAGCCGCCGGAATTCGGATGGGCGGACAGCGGGGCGGCGGCGGAGGTAAATGATCGCGCGAGCGCCGACAGTCTCTGCCGGGGAGGCGACGTCATACCAGTGTGAAGTGTTCGGCGGACCGGCGTAGAGAAGGGTGCGGCGGAATACGTTGACCTCGTCCTTATGGGCCAAGGCGGTCTGCTTGCGCCCCTTGAGCGGCGAAAGCGTGGATTGAAAGGTGACTTCCGCTATGCCGTCGATCTTCCGGTCGGCAGGGATGGTGGTCTCCACCCCTGTGGTTGCGGGCCATAGGCCGGGGTTTTGTTCGGCGAGGTGGATCTGCCGGTACTCCTCCAGCCCTGGTGTGGCGGCGATGATGCCGGAATGCGGGCCGTTCCAGTAGTCCATGCCGGTTTGGCGGGACTGCTCGCTGCGCACCCAAAGCAGGACTGAGGACGTGAAATGCTTTTCCAGGTGCGGTCCGGTAGTCGGTGGTGAGATGCCCATTAATGCCTCTTATCGCGAGCGTGGTGGTCAGGGGGCGAGGAATTCGACGACGGCGGGTGCGAACCGGGTGTGGTACTGGAAGATACCACCGTGGCCGGAGTCGGGGTAGATGATCAGTTCGGATCCCTTGATGCGGTGATGCAGTTCTTCGGAGAGCGCGGAGGGCACCATGCGGTCGTTGTCGCCATTGGCGATGAGGGTGGGTTGGGTGAGAGTGGATAGGTTCGACGGGGCCGAGCGGCCGAACTTCTGGATTGCCTTCAGCTGCGTCTGAAATGCGCGGGGGCTGATTGGTTTGTCACGGTTCTCGGTTCGCTCCTGAAGGCGTTTGATGAAGGCTTTCGCAGCGGGTTTGCCGGTGGTGTTGCGGTTGAAGAACAGGAATTCCTTGGGGTCGGACCGGGTCAGGGTTGCCCGGAGGATGTCCCAGTAGGTGGTGCCGACGACCTTGTCGATGTCTTTGCCTCCCCGCGGACCGGTTCCGGTCAGCACGAGCTTGCGGACAAGATGGGGATGTTTGATGGTCAGGTCCTGGGCGACCATGCCGCCCAGTGAGAAGGAGAACACATCTATCTTGTCGAATCCGAGGGCCTTGATGAAGGTGTAGGCGTCGTCGGCCATTGCTTCGATACTGTTGGGAACTTGTCCCGTGGAAGCGCCGACGCCGGGCTGGTCGAAGGTAATGACGTGGCGGTTCTTGGCAATGGGGTCGATGATACGGGGGTCCCAGTTATCAAGGGTGGCTGCCAGGTGCACGAAGAACACGACGGGGATGCCGCCCTTCGGCCCAAGCTCGCGATAGGCGTATCTGACACCTCCGGCGGTGACAGTGCCGGCAGGTGCCTTCGCGTACGAGGTGACGACTGATTCGTGGGTTGCGTCGGTGTTGTCCATGACGGTTGTTCTCCTGGATTCTCTGCGTGAATAGTGGCTATCGGCGGGTCAGCTGGTGACGGTGAGCACTGCTTTGCCCCGGAAGCCCCCTGCGGCCAGGGATTCCAATGCCTCTGGAGCCTGGCCGAAGGTGAAAACCTTCCCTACGACAGGGCGCAGCACGCCGGCGTCAACTAGGGCGCTGATCTGACGTAGTTGGTCGCCGCTGGCACGCATGAAGAGAAACTCATAGCTGACGCCGAGCTTCCTGGCTTGCCTCCGAATCTTGCTGCTGAGCCCGGTGATCGCCAGGCGCAGCACGGGGTTGAGGCCTGCTTTGCGGGCGAATACCGGATCGGGCGGGCCGGCGATCCCAATCGCCTTCCCACCGGGCTTGAGGATGCGCAGTGATTTCTGCAGGTTCTCCCCTCCGAGGCTGTCCAGCACCAGATCGTATCCGCTCAGAAGCCGCTCGAAGTCCTGGGTGCGGTAGTCGATGACGATGTCAGCGCCGAGGTCCCGCACGAACCCGGCGTTGGAGCTGCTGGCGGTTGTTGCAACGGTCGCGCCGAGATGCTTGGCGAGCTGGATGGCGATAGAACCGACCCCGCCTGCACCGGCATGAATGAGAACCTTCTGCCCTGGTTGCACATTGCCCTGCTCGACGAGGGCCTGCCATGCGGTAAGCGCTACCAGTGGCAGCGAGCCGGCCTCCTCCATGCTGGCCGTTACGGGCTTGAGCGCAAGGTCTTCCTCCGCCACGGCAATGCGTTCGGCAAAGGTGCCGATGCGGTCCTCGTTGGGACGGGCGTAGACCTCATCGCCGGGCTTGAACCCCGTCACTCTTTCCCCGACGCGCAGCACTGTGCCGGCTACGTCGTTGCCCAGGACCAACTGGAGCTTGTAGGGAAGGATCTGTTTGAACTCACCCAGGCGGATCTTCTCGTCCAGCTGGTTCAAGCCGGCCGCATGAACCTGCACGAGCACGTCCCGTTCGCCAACGGCCGGTTCAGCAACCTCGGTTTCGCGCAGTGGTTCCTTGTACTTGTTGATAACGAATGCCCGCATGCCGCGATGCTCCTTCTGGGTGGATGTTCTTGTAGTTGGCGCCGGTGGCGACGGCAACTTCGCCGTGGGGGCGACGTCTGATTAAAGTGACTCCAATCAATTATGACCGGACTCAGTTAATTGTCAAGCAGTAATGAAAAGCGCCGTGATGATGAGTTGGATTCATCACCACGGCGCGGCCGCTGTTTCTAAGACTTGCTGAGCGCAAGTTGGGGGTAGAGCGCCTCGATGGTGGCGCTGAGTCCCGCCTTGAGCTGCACGGACGTCTCGTCGGCGAGAACCTCGTACTGGCCGGCTTCGACGGCATCAAATACCGTGGTGACCAGATCAGCCGGGTCCATCTTGGGGTCGGTGGCATGCGCAGCCATCGCCGTGTCGACGTAGCCGACATGGACGCCCACCACGTGCACTCCTTCGGGGGCGAGCTCCAGGCGTAGCGAGTTGGTGGCCGACCAGAGGGCTGCCTTGGTGGCACTGTAAATGCCACCGACGGCGTACCAGCTCATTGCGGAGTGGATGTCGATGATTACGGATTCGGCCTTCGCTGACAGGATCGGTGCGAAGGCGCGGGCGAGGAATAGGGGGCCAATGAAGTTCGTCTCGACATTGGTCCGGATTTCCGCGTCGGTGTGGGTAAGGATGCCTGGGGTTGCAACGCTGGCCCCAGCGTTGTTGATCAACACCGTGACATCGCGCGCAGCCTCGACGGCAGCCCGTATTGAGTCCGGGTCAGTGATGTCGAGGGCAAGTGGGACGATGCGCTTGTCCTCCCAGGTGCGGGGGGTGCGGGCGGTGGCGTAAACCTTGCTGGCGCCGCGTGCGAGGGCACCGTGGACGAAGTGGGTTCCGATGCCGCCGTTTGCGCCGGTGACGAGGACGACTGCTCCATTGAGTGAGCGCATTTCACGAACTTTCTTGTGCTGATTTCCATCCGCGCCGGTCGGCGTGGATGGTGCGGGATTAGGCGTGGGCAAGGGCCGGGTAGTCGGTGTATCCGACTGCCCCGCCGCCGTAGAGAGTGCTTGGATCCACCTCGTTCAGGGGGGGCGTTTGAACGCAGGCGATCAACGATGTCGGGATTGGCCAGCGCAAAACGGCCCAGTGGGGCAACGTCCGCAAGGCCGGCCGCGACGTCGTCGGCTATCTGCCCACGGTTACGTCCATAGCGGACCACGAGCACCGCCGTCGGCCATATATCCCTGAGGGAGCGGAGCAGTACGTCGTCGCCTACATGGTGAAGGTGCAGATACGCCAGGTTCAGGCTCGCTAGCTCGCCTACCAGGTGCCGGTACTGAGCGCGCACACTCCCGGTGTCGCCCTCGTTGATTCCACCTAATGGCATGGCGGGGGAGAGGCGGATGCCCACCCTGTCCGCCCCGATTTCATCGGCCAGGGCCCGGGCGAGCTCGATCACGAACCTCGACCGGTTTTCTATAGATCCGCCGTAAGCGTCGGTGCGGTGGTTCGCGTTGGGGGAGAGGAACTGGTGAAGGAGATAACCGTTCGCGCCATGGATCTCAACTCCGTCGGCGCCGGCCGCAATGGCCGAAGCTGCCGCCAGGCGGAAGTCAGCCACGGTGGTCTGGACATCCTCCGTGCTCAGCTCTCGCGGTGTCGGCGTCTTCTGGGGGCCGGTCGGCGTGAAAATATCCTGGTCTGCGGAAATCGCCGAAGGCGCCACGGGTTGACGGTGGTGCGGAGTGTTGTCGGGGTGGGACATGCGGCCCACATGCATGAGCTGGATGAACACCGCCCCACCCCGTGCGTGAACTGCTTCGGTGACGCGTCGCCAGCCCTCGACATGCTCAGGTGTGTAGATCCCCGGCGTGTTGGCATAGCCCTGGCCGTCTGCCGACGGCTGCGTGCCCTCGGTAATGATCAATCCCAATGAGGAGCGCTGCCCGTAGTACTCAGCCGCCAAGTCGCCCGGCGTACCATCCGGGTTGGAGCGGCTCCTGGTCATTGGTGCCAGCGCCAGCCGATGGGAGAGATCCAGGCGGCCAAGAGTCAACGGTTGCCACAGTGAGGAAAGGGTCATGGGTTAGTCCTTTTGCGTTCGATGTATCAGAGCATCACCGCCGCCCAGCCGATGTTCGGCCGCCGTGGACGCTAAGCCTTGCCGCTGCGTCCACGCGATGGTGACTACACTCATAACTGAGTTTACTCAGGATATATTCCCATGAGAATCGGGAGGGCAAAAACGAACGGTAAGAAGGCTTTGTTCTCTCCGTCTTGGATGTCGTGGGTCCAAAGCCCCTTAGGCCCCCAGTGGACGCTGCCTACCTAGGGCGAAGCCTGGCATCGCCGCCACGCGGCGGCGGACCTGACGTCGGGCGGCGGCTCTGCGGGCGGCGAAGTAGCTGCCTGGACTCCAGGGTCAACAACCACAAGACTTGCGAACGATGAGATCGGTGGTGAGGAGCTCGATCCCGCCAACCGGCTCTTCCGGTGACAGGGCTGCCGCAAGAACCCTCTCTGCGATCCGATCGATCGGCTGACGCACTGTGGTCAGCTGGGGCCAACTGAATTCCGATTCAGATGTTCCATCGAACGAAACAACGGCAATATCATCCGGTATGGACAGGTTGGCTTCGTGAATGGCGCGAAGAGCGCCCACCGCCAGCAGGTCGGAGCTGGCGAAGATCGCTGTCGGCGGCTTAGGCAACGCCAACATCCGGCGGGTCGCTTCGTACCCGCCCTGACGTGTGAAGTCGGTGAGTTCGGCCGGCCCCTCAGGTAGGCCTGCCTCGTGGAGGGCCTTCTTCCAGCCATTGTGTCGCGGGTCTGCGCGTGAAGGGTCAATGTCCCTACCCACCAATATGCCGATATCCCGATGCCCGTGTCCGATCAGGTGCTGGACGCCCAGGGCGGCGCCCTGTTCAAAGTCCGTACTGATGATGGGTATGCCGTGCACGATGCTGGACTGGTCGATAAGCACACGGCGAATGCCTTGGACCTGCATGGCGGCGACTTCACTGGGTGACAGAACTGTCGCGAGGATGATCGCGTCAACCTGCCGGGATACGAGATTGACTGTGTTTTGCCGCTCGGTCTCCGCGTCGGTGCGGGAGTTCGCAGTCAGGAGGGCATAACCGCGGGTGGCCGCCGCCTGTGCGATAGTGTCCGTCAGCTCGGCGAAGTACGGGTTGGTGCTGTCCGGGACGATGATCCCCAGAAGCCGGGCGGAGCCCATGGTCAGGGCGCGGGCAGTTGCGTTCGGCTGGTACTGAAGCACCTTGATGGCTTCCCGCACGCGCTCTGCTGTTGCCGCCGCAACCGGCTTGGGGCCGCCGTTGATCACATAACTGACGACGGCGGTACTGACGCCTGCGTAGCGGGCGACGTCAGTTCGCGTGACTTTCCCGGAACCCGCCTGTGTCTGCACACTTGCCATCGAGAACACCTTTCACCTCATTGTTGAACTCAGTCTACCCGGGTGGAGTCCCGTCGATGCGCATAATTGCTCTGATTTCTAGCGCCTAACTCAACTCTTGCACGAACGAGTCTACCCGCGTAGACTCGCATTGTGCCGTTGAGAAGTGACCCTCCTCACGCCCCCCGCCTGACGATATCCAGGCATCGAAACGCTTCCAAAAGTTCCACATTTCCAAGAGGAATCAATGATGATGACCATTCCAAAGTCCCGTCGCACGGCAGGGATCATTGCGGCCGCAGCTGCCGTTTCCGTAGCAGCCCTATCACTGACCGGCTGCGGCGGACCGGACACCGGCAACGCCGGCTCTTCCGTCCAGGCAGGTTCCGGCGAAGGCACCATAAACGTCTGGGCCGTAGACGGTCAGGCAGCCGAGAATGACGCGTTGAAGAAGATCATCTCCAACTTCGAAACGTCCCAGAACAAGATCAAAGTGAACCTCAAACTTTTCCCCTCGGACCAGTACACTAAAGCAGTCAACTCGGCGGCCCCCGGCGACCTGCCGGATGTGCTCGACTTCGATGGACCCACGCTGGCCAGCTTCGTCTACAACGGCAAGATGGCACCCCTGAAGGACTCCGTCTCCGAGGAAACGCTGTCCAACCAAACGGACTCCATCAAGGCGCAGAACACTGTGGACGACGCCGTGTATGGCGTGGGCATGATGAACGCAGGCCTGGCCCTATGGGGCAACAAGAAACTCCTGGATTCTGCGGGTGTCGAGTATCCGACCACACCGGAAGAAGCCTGGACGGCTGAGGAGTTCACCGGGGTCCTGGATAAACTCGTGGCCGTCGTCCCAGGGGGGAAACCGCTGGACCTGTCCGAACAGTACGGCTTCGCTGGAGAGTGGGGAACGTGTTGTTCTGCCGGGCCGGTCATCTGGTCCGGTGGTGGCACGATGCTCAAGGACAACAAGGCGTCCGGAGCTTTGGACTCCGAGGCCAACGTCAAGTCACTGACGACGCTCGCGTCCTGGAAGAAGTACACCGATCCGAACGCTGACGGCCTGGCATTCCCGAACGGCCGGGTTGCGCTGAGCTGGGTGGGGCACTGGACCTACCCGACCTACAAAGCCCTTGGCAGCGATTTGGTGTCCATTCCCTTGCCCAACTTCGGGAAAGGAACCAAAACTGCCTCCGGTACCTTCGCATGGGGCATGGGCGCCACCACCAAGAACGGCACCGCGTCCGGGAAGTTCCTGGACTTCCTGATGTCCGACGAAAGCGTACGAATCTACACCGACGCAAATGGGGCCCCGCCGGCGACCAAAACGGCACTGTCAGTTTCAAACCTTTACGGCCCCGGCAAGCAGTTGCAGCTGCTTGGCGACCAGCTGAGCAAGGCGTGCGGACCCGAAGAACAGATCACCGAGACGTGTGTCAGCGTCACACGGCCCGTGACCGCCGGTTACCCCATCGTGACGGATCAGGTCGGCAAAGCAGAGGCCGCCATCTACTCAGGCAAAGACGCCAAGGAAGCCCTGAGCGCCGCAGCCCGCGCCATCGACCAGAACTTCGCCGACAACGACGGATACAAGAAATAGACCTCCGCAGCAGTCCGTGCCACCCCAGTGAGGGGCGGCACGGACCGCCGGACTCGCTCCCAGCGAAAGCCTTCATCATGACCACTCAAACGCAAAAGATCCCGGCCCCCGCAGTGGCCCCGGCCAAGCGACAGTCATCGGCCATTCTTACCGGCCACCGGTTCGCGGGCCCGCTGTTCGCCAGCCCGGCACTGATCGGCCTTGCCATCTTCCTGGTGGCACCGTTCGTGCTCGCAGTCGTACTGTCCTTCTACCGGGTGCAGCTCAACAGCCCACGGCCCGCACGGTTCATAGGTTTTGAACAGTACACACGCCTGTTCACCGATCCTGACCTGTCCGCAGCCTTCGGCCAGGCACTGCTGAACAACTTCACCTTCGCCCTCAGTGTTGTTCCCGTACAAACGGTTCTGGCCTTGGGCCTGGCTGTACTGGTAAACCGCAAGCTGCGCGGGATGGTGGTTTTCAGGACGTTCATCTTCATGCCCTTGGTCTTCCCGCTGGCCCTTACCGCGGTGATCTGGCGGCTTATCTACTCCCGCGGAGACGAAGGTCTCCTGAACGCCATCCTGGGGCTCTTCAGCGGGGGCGCTTTGTCCAGCCACGACTGGCTCGGCAGTCCGTCCACGGCACTTGGTTCCATCATTGTTATGTCGATCTGGCAAAGCGTGAGTTTCCAAATGATCATTGTCCTGGCCGCCCTGCAGAGCGTTCCCACCGAACTTTACGAAGCCGCAGCGCTGGACCGGGCCAACAAATGGCAGCAGTTCATCAACGTCACTGTTCCCGGCATCCGGAACACCCTGATCTTCGTTGCGCTCATAACGACCATCTTTTCGTTCAGGCTGTTCGACCAGGTCTACCTGCTGAGCCGCTCCGGCAGCGTTGACCGTGGTTCCACCGAAACCGTCATGACGCAAATCATCAACACAGGGTTCGACAACAACAACGTGGGCCAGGCCGCTGCCATGACTGTCATTTTCATGCTGATCATCACCGTGATCGCAATCATCCAACGGGCCGCCGTGCGCCAGCGAGGAGGGGTCTGATGACGATGTCCAAGACCATGGAACCGACCCGGCGATCCAGCAGCATGAAACGTACCCGTCGCTGGCAAACAGCACTCCATTACCTGATCCTGACCGTTGTCGCGCTGTTCTTCTTCCTGCCCGTCTACTACCTGATTGTTGGCAGCTTCCGGCCATCCTCGGAGGTTCTGAGCGGCCTGAGCGGCTTCGTCCCAACCAACCTGTCCTTCGACAACTACGCCGGCGTTTTCGACCACCTCAGTTCAGATGCCACCGGCCACTTTGGCCAGTTCGCCCTGGTATCGATCATCGTCACCACAGCCGTGGTTGCCGGCAGCCTGCTCGTGAATTCCATGGCGGCCTACTCGTTCGCGAGGATGAAATGGCGCGGCAAGAAGGTGCTGTTCCTGCTGGTGATCATCCTGACGATCATCCCGTTCGAAGCCGTCGCTCTTCCCTTGTACTACATGTTTTCGGGGCAGCGGGACACTGTCGCCATCCAGGCGATCCCGTTCATAGCCAACGCGTTCTCGATCTTCCTCTTCTACACGTTCTTCCTGGACGTCCCAGGCGAAATCGAAGAGGCTGCGAGGCTGGATGGGGCCGGGCCGTTCAGGATGTTCTTCCAAGTCATAGTCCCCATCACCAAGCCGGCATTCGCCACAGTGGCCATCCTGACCTTCCTGGCTCAGTGGGGGTCGTACCTGTGGCCAGTCCTGATGGTCTCAGACCCAACCGTCCGGCCACTGCCGCTGGCGATCAGCATCTTCCAGAACCAGCAGCCTCCCGAATGGGGCCAGGTGCTTGCCTTCGGCACGATGTTTATCGTCCCGGTCCTGGCGGTCTTCCTGATCTTCCAGCGC
The DNA here is from genome assembly GCF_040683875.1 of Arthrobacter sp. NPDC093128. Taxonomy (NCBI): domain Bacteria; kingdom Bacillati; phylum Actinomycetota; class Actinomycetes; order Micrococcales; family Micrococcaceae; genus Arthrobacter; species Arthrobacter sp. NPDC093128. The sequence goes on along the minus strand of NZ_JBFBEY010000030.1, from coordinate 16,046 downwards.
TGGTTCGTCGCCAGTATCAGCAGCTCCGCTATCAAGGGCTGACGCTCTGCGTCGACTCAACCGGCTCAAAACGAAAAGAATAGGTGCATTACTTTGGCCTTCAGCCTCAAAGACTCATGGGTGTGGGACTTCTGGATAGCCGACGATGGCGACACGTTCCACATGTACTACCTCCACGCCCCCAAGAGCCTGGGTGACCCGGCTCTGCGGCACCGCAATGCCCGTATCGGCCACGCCACCTCACAGGACCTCATCACGTGGGAACCCCAAGGCGTGGTCCTGCAGCCTGACGATCCGGAGGCGTTCGACGCAACCTCTACCTGGACGGGCAGCGTGGTCCAGGGCCCGGACGGGGTGTGGCGGATGTTCTACACCGGCGCCCGCTTTTATGACACCCACAACATCGAGGCCATCGGTGTTGCGACGTCCCCGGACCTTTACACCTGGACCAAGCAACCCGCCGTCGTGCTTGAACCTGACCGGCGCTGGTACGAACGATACGGTGATAGCAGTTGGCCGGAAGAAGCATGGCGGGACCCGTGGGTCTTCGCCGATCCGGACGGCGATGGCTGGCACATGCTGATCACCGCCCGCGCGAATGAGGGTGAGGACGACAACCGCGGCGTCATCGGCCACGCAGTCTCACCCGACCTCTCATCCTGGGAAGTCAGGCCACCCCTCAGTAAGCCAGGCGCCGGATTCGGGCACCTCGAGGTTCCCCAAACCGTAGTGCTGGACGGCAGGACCCTCCTATTGTTCTCGTGCGGCGTGGATACGCTTTCCGCGGGGAAAGCCGCAGGGTTCGACGGCGGCGGCATCTGGAGCCTCGAAACTCACCATCTCAGTGGTCCCTTCGACGTCGCATCCGCCGCGGTAGTCACAACGGCACCGCTCTATAGCGGAAAACTCGTCCAGGACAGGTCCGGCCAATGGCTCATGATGGCCTGCCATGACGCCAACAGCGATGGCACGTTCGACGGCTTGGTGTCCGACCCCGTGCCGGTCCACTGGGATCCCGCAAGCGACAACCTGACCACCGCTCCATCACCCAAGAACTCATGAGGACTTCCATGCCGACCGACAACCCAGGGGCGACCCTGCACCTGACAGCTGGTGGAGTGTCGGTCATACTCGACGCCACGAACGGGCAATTGCCGGCAATTGTGCACTGGGGAGAGCAACTGCCCGTGCTGACTGCCGAAGAAGCCAGGACAATGGTGGGAGCCAGTACTCCCGTCACGGGTTCCAGCACCATCGACGTGCCACCCCGGCCTGGCCTCTTGCCTGGACAGGACTCGGGCTGGATGGGGCGCCCAGGACTACGTGGGTCCTTCGACGGCATTGGGTGGTCACCGAAATTCCGGGTCCACACTGTGGCCCTAAATGGCGCACCAGTCACCGGGTTCGCATCCGCCGGAGCAGGTCGAGTGCTGGTCAGCGCAATCGACGATGCACAACGGCTGCGCCTTGACCTGACATTGGAACTGCTTCCCGGCGGGCTGATGCGCAGCCGGGCGAAACTGACCAACCTGCACGAAAAGACGTACGCGGTCGACGATGTCTCCTTGGCCTTCCCGATTCCTGCTGAGGCAACGGAATTGCTCGATTTCGCGGGAAGTCACAACTTTGAACGGGTTCCGCAGCGCGGAACCCTGCGCACAGGGACGCACCTCCGTGAGAACCGAAAGGGCCGGACCGGCTCTGACAGCGCCTTCATTCTGCACGCTGGAACTCCTGGATTCGGATTCGGCAGCGGCGAGGTCTGGGCCGTCCACACGGCATGGAGCGGAAACCACCACCATTTCGCGGAACGCTTTTTCGGCGATCAGCTGCTCGGCGGCGGAGAACTGCTTCTTCCCGGCGAAGTCCGGCTGGGCCTCGGTGATACCTATCGGAGCCCCTGGGTCTACGCCTCCTACGGGACGGGCCTTGACGCCGTCGCCAGGCGTTTCCATGCCCATGTGCGGAGCCGGATTTCTCCGGTCTCCGCCGATCGCCCCGTCACTCTGAACGTGTGGGAAGCCGTCTACTTCGACCACGAAGAAGAAAAACTCATCGACTTGGCGGAACGTGCCGCTGCCGCCGGCGTTGAGCGCTACGTGCTCGACGACGGCTGGTTCGGTTCGCGACGCGACGACACCTCAGGGTTGGGGGACTGGGTTGTCTCTCCGGATGTGTGGCCAGCCGGGCTACACCCGCTGGTGGACCGCGTCCACGAACTGGGGATGCAGTTCGGGCTGTGGTTCGAACCCGAGATGGTCAACCCGGCCAGCGATGTGGCCCGCGACCATCCGGAATGGATCATGGCTGCCCGCTCTGACTGGCCCGTTGAATCGCGCAGCCAGCAGGTCCTCAACCTCGGCATACCCGAGGCGTACGAGCACGTCAAGAAGCAGATCCTCGCGCTCCTGGCCCAAAATACAAGCTGGACTACATCAAATGGGACCACAACCGGGACCTCATCGAGGCCGGAAACCAGCTGGAGGGTGGACGTCCAGGTGTGCACCGGCAGACGCTGGCGTTCTATGCGCTGCTTGAGGAAATCCGTTCGGAGCATCCAGGGCTGGAAATTGAGTCATGCTCTTCCGGCGGAGCCCGCGTGGACCTCGGCGTTCTGGAGCACACGGACAGGGTATGGGTGTCGGACAACATCGACCCCCACGATCGGCAAACAATGCTCCGCTGGACCACGCAACTGCTGCCGCCCGAATACCTGGGATCACACATTGCATCAGGCCGTTCCCACACCACTGGTCGCCAACACGACCTAACGTTCCGCGCAGGCACCGCCGTCTTTGGGCACGTCGGTGTCGAATGGGACCTCACCATCGCCACCGACAAGGAAATCGACAGCCTGCGCCGGTGGATCTGCTTCTACAAACAAGAACGCGGCCTGCTGCTCACCGGGGACGTGATCCGCATGGACGGCCCCGATTCCAAAGTGCTCGTGCACGGCGTCGTCAGTCCGGATCGCTCCGAAGCGATCTTCGCGCAAGCGGCCCTGGACAGCCTCTACCCGGACCCAGCCGCGCGCCTCCGCTTCCGGGGGCTCGACGCTGAGGCGAGGTACCAAGTGGCACCAGTCTTTACCGGGCCCACACCATCCGGACTGGTCCCGCCGGAATGGTGGGGCCAGCCGACGTCAGCCGGAGTGCACATTGAACGGACGTCGCTGCGGGCAACCGTCCAGGACGACGTGAGTTTCCCGGGCGCTGTGTTCGCAGGCAGTTCGCTGGAAAATGTGGGTGTCGCGTCGCCCAGAATTCACTCCGATCAGGTGGTTCTGTACCGGCTTTCCAAAGTCGACTAAGCCAGCCACTCGCGAAGTGCGACGGCGGCACCGTGCCGCCGTCGGAGCGCGGCGATTCTTGTCGAACAGCGGCGCTTGGTCCAGAACGATGGGTGAGGGTAGCGAGATACATCGGATGCGGAAAACGGAGTGTGGACAATGTCCACACTTCAGGCTCCGGACTGGGTCGTACCGGGGTCGGATCGGGTCGGATTCCGCATGTTTCTGCGGGAGCCGAGTGTTTGCAGGGGTGGGAATGCAGTTCGAGTCCCACCTCGGGCACGCATAACCCCTCGTCAGAGGGGTTTTTGCTTTAATGTGTGGACATTGTCCTTCCGCGGGTCCCTCTGACGCTGTCCGCGGTCTGTGCCTGGCGCCGCGTTCGCCTATTCGGTTGTGTGGGCGGCGGGTCAGGTTACTGGCCTGTGAGCCTTCCGCCCGCTGGGATCTAGGGTTATGTGTCGTCCTTTTTTTGCTGTTCCGGTGCCAGTTGTTGGCCTTCACTTGTTCATGGTCAGGAGTTGTGGTGACGACCTGACCAAGCCGGAGCCTCTTCCAGGATCTTCCTCGGATAGCTTCTTCCTGCGAAATCAGGCAGCCTCCGCTCATCGCGTGTTTGTCCGACAAAGGGGGTGTGCACATTGTGCACACCCTGTCTGCAGGCGGTTTTCGACCTGCATTGTGATCTCCGCATCCTGGCTCTGCCTTCACTCCTTCATGCAGTTCTCTGTTTCAGGCGACATGACTTTGCGGCTTAGATCGTCGGGACGTTCCTGTCGGCGGGCACCTCTCTTGGCGTACCAGTGGCCGGTGAAGGATCCGTCGACAGGGTGAAGGTGTGTGGGATCCGGGCTCTTCTCCCGGGGCCAGTCATGCCTGTCCGATGCGTTGGGCCGAAAAGTTCTCTTACGGCGAGGATCGAGGGCAAGGTATCCTCATCGGGCAGTTGCCCAGTTCAGGGTTGTTGCCGAGCGGCCCCCGGGGCACCTTGGCGGAAATTCGTCCTCTGAATCATGGAACCGGTGGGGGTGACCGGACACTATGAGGTATGGGCGAAGAATCAGGTGTCTCGGACGAGGTGTTGTGGTGCCGGGTTATTAACGGCGACGGGGACGCCTTCGGGGTGCTTTTCGACCGCCACCATGACCGGGTCTGGCGCCACGCCTTGAAAGTGCTGAGTCTGCCCCACGTGGCTGAGGATGTTACCGCCGTCGTCTTCTACGAGGCGTGGCGCCGGCGGGCCAATGTCCGAATGGTGAATGACTCGATACTGCCTTGGCTTTTGGTCACCACGAACAACACCCTTCGCAATCACGTTCGCCAGCAACGCCGCTACAGGCACTTCCTTGGCCAGCTCCCGCCGCCCGCGGATGCGGCCGACATCGCCGAGGACGTTGCCGAAGCCGACGAGGCCAGTTTCAAAACCTCTGCCCTCCGGCAAGCTTTCACGCAACTAAAGCCACAAGAGCGCGATGTACTGACCTTGTGCATCATCGAGGGCCTGGGAGCCAAAGAGGCAGGTGCTGCCCTCGGAATCGCGGACGGAACCGTGAAATCACGCCTGCACCGGGCGAAATCCCGGCTCGGGACCCTGTACAGCCAGGTTGTGCATGAACAAGAGCCTGACGCTCAGGCAATTCTTGGACGGAGAACATCATGAATAAATCCCAGTTCCAGGCCGATAGGCGTGAAGCTCTGCGCCGGCAGCTCGTGGAGCTGCCAACCCTTGCCGGCGCAGAGGATCCCGTCAGGTACAGGCCCGGGAAGGACGCGCACCGCCACGGCCTCCGAAACCGCCAGAACAATGATTCCCTGGTCTCGCAGAAACCCGGCACCCCGCCCCGCCCCCGCCCAACCCGACGAGTCTTGCTCACGGCAGCGGCCGTAACCGTCGGTGCGCTGGCTGCGGGTCAGATAGGCATCACGGCGCAAAGCGCGCACGCGGCAGGTGTGCTGCGGGCAGTCGCGGAGCAGTCCATGACGTTTGTAGACCCCGTACCAGCCCCGGGCCAATACCTGCTGGTCCACACGCACGCCAAATGGCGTGTTTCCGGAGTCGATCAAGCGGGAAACATGACAAACACCATGAACGTCCAGACAATCGACGTTTACGTTCCGGGAAACCCCGAGGAGGACTGGGTACTCGAGCGCGACTGGGGCGACGCGCACCCGGTGCCCATGGAAATAGAGGTCACCCGCGCAAAGGACGGATACTTCTATGGCGGCCCCTGGACCCTGATGACCGACGATGAGCTGGACGCTCTGCCGCGTGACGGGCAGGCCCTGTACGACCACTTCAACTCCCAATACCAGGGAGGATCAGCCTCACGGGATGAGAACGACTTCGTCCGCATCACCGACATCCTGAGGATGGGACTCATACCTGCTGACCTGCGCGCAGGCCTCTACGAGGCACTGGCCCTGATCCCCGGTGTCACCGCCGGCGAGCAAGCCAACTTCGACGGCAAAGTCGGCATAGCGATCGGACGGACAGAACCCCTACGCGCCGGCCAACGGGCAGAAATGATCATCGACCCCGATACCGGGCTGGTCATCGGCGAACGAACCATCATGACCTACGCGGCCTTCGGCTTCGGCTCGAATGAAGTGGTCGGCCACACCGCCATTGACTACCGAATCGTCGACTCAGCCCCCAATGAGGGCTGACCGAGTGCACAGATTCCAGACACCGAGACAGCCAAAGCACCCTCCTGACAGCAACGTCATAAGAAATGAGCAGCCCATGAGCCGAACCGAACCTTCACGGGGCAGATATTAGGTAGCCCCATCGGTAGGGTGACTGCATGGAGGTAACGCCGCGATTCCGATCACCGCGATGGCCCTGGGCCGTCGCGATCCTGCTCGTGATCATCCTGAACGTTAGGTTTTTCGGGTACCACGAGGCGAGTGTATCGACTACACAATCGAGCCTGGCGCTAGGAGCACCTGCACCAGTGGCCCAGCGCTCGGCATAGCCGGTACGTGGATCTTGGCAATCGTGAGCGTGGCAGCCATCACCTATCACCTACTTCACGCTGCGCCTCGTGCATGCAGCTAGAGCCCGCAGAGACTAAACCCTGAGCGGGCGGATAACAGCCTCGTCAGCACTTATCGTCCAAGCTGGTCACGAATGGGCGGTCCGGAGGATTGCAACCCTGACCGGGGCGATTTGACGGGGAGATGGCATCGAAGGGTTCGACTCCGTGGCCCATGCCGAAATCTCTTAGCCCACATGTGTGTGGCAGTTACCACTGCTGATTCTGCGCCCGGTATGCCTGAGAAGCTGGGTCTACTATTGCCTGCATGAGACGCTGGATCAGCGAGCACCCCAACGCGTTCCAAGCGTGGGCACTCCTGGTCGTATGGGCAGTCGGGATTGCGGCGTTATCGATTTTTGGACGAACGCTGGAAGATGCCTTCTTCAGTTCACTTTTCTGGGTGGTCGTCCTTGGGTTTTCCTGGTATTTCACCTCACGGCGGCTGCGTAGAACGGCATCCCAGCTCGAGGCGCATGGACAAGTTTTGGCCTACATACGGTATCCGCACTCACTGCCCGGTTCGCTTAGCGGAATCTGGAATCGGGGGATCGCGACCCTTGCCCCTGGGAAGATTGAGTTTCAGCCCGCTGTTTACGACACCCTGGAGCCGTCCGGACGAGCCACTTCGTTCACTGTCTTGGCTGACAGCCATGAACTCCGAAAACTTGGCCGCGAAGATGCGAAATACATAGGTGAACTGGGCTTTCGACCGATCACGCTCACCACCGAAAAAGCGGATATCGAGGTAGCAGCAGCTCCGGCTTCCCTGCAGAAGATCCTTGATGCCGTCATCACACCGCGAGAGCCTGAAGACAAAGATTGACCCGAACCACGGAACGGCTAACGGACGGCGAAGCAGCTGGAACTCACGCTACAAATTCGTTTGGCAGGCGTTCAAGACTTCCTGTACGTGGGCCCGGCAGCTATTCCAGTGCCGGAGGCCCTGATCCACCGGCCACAGGGCCTTCGAGCTTTCCTCGGTCGCGCTTCTTTTCAATGCCCACGGGTATTGCTATGCCCAGGGCAATGACCGTAAGGAAGGCAACGGTGGGCCAGAATTCGAGGTGCGGAGGGTTAGAGATGAGACTCCATGCCGTCACTGCCAAGAAGCAAATTAGAAGGACCGGACGCAGCAGCCACTTCCATTTGGAAGGAGGATCTCCATTCTTTCCCGGATCGTTCATGCCTTAGGTTAGGTCCGGCCGGCGGGAACCGCTATAGCGGGGATTGCACGACGAGGATCGGTCGACGGCTCCCGTTCCTATTTCAATGTGTATGACTCAGCGTGCACGAACGAAGCCCGGCGACCAGCATTCGAAACGGTGATTCCGGTGCGCTGCTCCGGCTGCGGCATGGCTTCGCCCTTTGGTGTAGAGCGAAGCCGCTACGGAACATCTCCAGGTTTTAACGAATCATTTTCGCTGATCGAACGCCCGGCCCTCCTGATGTCGGAACTAGGGTTGCTGCTCGAAGAATTTTTTGTTCTGTCCGTTCATAGGCTCGATAACTCAGCCTGAACGGAACGGCTTCACGCCACCACTCCGCTAAACGGCGTAGCTCCTTCAGGTCTCCTCTAAGTGTTCGAATCCACGGCCGACCGGAGTTATCTAAGAACTGAATCTCGCGACGGCTCTTGGAAGGGTACCGCGCCTCTTGGATGGCGAAACTCTCGCCCGGTAGTAACACTTCCCGGAAGCGCAGGTGCATCGGTACGCGGGTGCCCCGATGGCTGACTTCGTGGTGTTGAACCCTGTAAATCGGCTCATCGCTAAGATTATGGACCTCATGAACCCACCACTTCTTATATCCGCCTTGAACTTCCTCAGGTGAACGATCTACTTCACGGAATTCAGCATGCTAGGGTCAAAAATCTGACTGTTGCGACGTTGGTGAGAAACCGCCCGGGGCTGAGCTGTGCGGAGGGCTCCACCTGGCCCCAGTGGGCACAACCCGGACACGGCACCCCAACCGGCGGCCGTGGGTCTTGGTCAGCGCTTGAGGAACAGCGGGGGATAGTCCCCGTCCTGGGCGTGGCGTACATGTTCCCAGCCCGGGGACTGCCAGAACGCGTCCTCACTTTCAGGCGGCCTGGCGAACACAGTCCTGCCGGAATGCTGCCGGCGCAGCATTTCTATGGCCTGGGTGCCGAATCCCCGGCGGCGGTGCCCGTCGGCGACTTCCATGAAGTCGATCTCCAGACCTTCCGCCGCTTCCGGGACCCTGTAGCCGGCATCCAGCTCGGGGTGGTCGACGACGATCAGGCGGACGACTTCCTCCCCGGACTCTTCCGAGTCAGAAGACCATATGTTGATCATCGACTGGGTCCTCATCTGTCATGAGGACAACCCACGTCCACGCACTCAGCCGATCACGCGGAGACGGCGCGCCCTGCTTCTGTATTCGATTCCGCATAGGCCAGGAGAGCGGATGTGGTCCGTTCAATGTGTTCTGTCAGTGCCTTGACGGCGCCTTCGGCGTCACGGGCGACGGCGAGTTCGGCGATGTTCCTGTGCTCGGCGGCGACGTCGCGGTCCAGGTCGTGGGCAATGTCAATGGACCAGTGCTGGTACAGCAAAGAACAGTCCCGCAGTTCCGTGGCAATGGACTCGAGCCTGGGACTCTTGGCGCCCGTGAGCAGCGCACGGTGGAACGCATGGTGGGCTACTGACCAGTCTCCGCCCAGATGCCCTTCGCGGGTTGTGTACGGCGTCCGTTGCAGGGTGTGATGGGCAGCGATCACGGCGGATTCCCACTCGAGGTCTCCCTGGCCGATGGATTCCCGAAACACTGCGGTCTCGATCAGCACACGGGCGCGCGTGAGATCGAGGAGGTCGTCGACGGACAGCGGGGTCACGCAGAAGCCGCGTTGCGGCTGCGCCCGTACCAGGCCCTCTCCTGCCAGTCGGGTCATCGCCTCGCGGACAACGGAAAGGCTCACACCATAGCGGGTTCCCAGGCCAGCCAGCCTGAGTTTGCTGCCTGGCAGGAAGGTTCCGCCGAGCAGTTCCGCGCGCAGGGATGCATAGACCCCTTCGGAGTGGGTCTTGGGCTCGGTGACGGTCATGGCAACACTGTACCCGACCCGGGGTAGAAAAACGTCGGATTTAAATAAAATCGATATTTTCTTGCTAAATCGACGAATGGCTGAAAGAGTGTGTTGCAGATCACCCCTAGATCGGGCCCCTCAAACCTTGGATGGCAACGTAGCCACCAGCACGAGGACGACGGCCATATCCCGCAGTATCTGCCCTAAGGAGATTCCATGACGGATGTACAAGTTCCTGTCCTCATCGTTGGCGGCGGCGGCGCAGGCCTCACCGCTTCGATGACGCTGTCGAACCTCGGTATCGAGTCGCTTCTGGTGACGGCGTTCCCCAATACTTCGATCCTGCCCAAGGCACACGTGCTGAACCAGCGCACCATGGAGATCTTCACGGAGGTCGGCGTCGCCCCGGAGATCTACAAGCGCAGCACGCCTGCAAAGAACATGAAGGCCACAGGCTGGTATGCGGGAATCACCGGCGACCACGATGGCTACGGCCGTGAGCTGGGACGCCTTGAGGTCTGGGGCGGCGGCTACACCGACCCCGACTATGTAGCAGCCAGCCCCCGCCGCACCTGCAACCTCCCGCAGATCCGCCTCGAACCGGTCCTGCGGGCACACGCCGAGTCACTGAACCCGGGCAACGTCCGCTTCAACCACGAACTCACCGGACTCGTCCAGGATGATGAAGGTGTTGTTGCCACCGTCCACAATAAGGACGACGGCACCGACTTCACGGTCCGCGCAAAGTACCTTTTCGCGGCCGACGGCGGACGGACGGTCGGCAAGATCCTGGGCGTCGGCATGTCCGGGCCGCGTGATCTGATGCGGATGGTCACCGTGCACTTCACCGCAGACCTCTCTGCTTACCTCAAGGATGATGAAGTCCTCATCCGCTGGCTGGTCAACCCCGACTTTGGCGGTTCCTGGTCCAGCGGGGTGCTCGTTCCCATGGGGCCGGATAACTGGGGTCCCGCGTCCGAGGAATGGATCATGCACATGCAGTACGCCACGGACGACCCCGAGGCCATGCAGCAGGAGAAGGTCCTGGACCGCCTCAAGGCCACCTTGGGCGTCCCCGACTTCGACCCCCAGATCAACAGCATCAGCCAGTGGGTCATGGAGGGTGTTATCTCTGACAAGTTCCGCGAAGGCTCCGTCTTCTTCATGGGCGACGCGGCGCACCGGCACCCCCCGACAGGCGGTCTGGGCCTGAACTCCGCCGTGCACGACGCCTACAACCTGTGCTGGAAGGTAGCGGCCGTGCTGCGCGGACAGGCCGGCGACTCGCTGCTGGACACCTACGAGGCAGAGCGCAAGCCGGTGGACCAGAACAACATCAACAACGCCGTGGCCAACGCGATGAACCACTTCGTCATTGACAAGGCCCTGAACCTGTCGCCTGAAAACTCGCCGGCACAGAACTGGGCTGAGGTCCGCCCGCTGTGGGAGGAGCTGCCCGAATCCCACGACAAGCGGCACGCCCTGAACAAGGCCATCGGTTCGCAGACCATGGAATTCCGCCACCACAACGTGGAGTTCGGCTACACCTATGACTCCACGGCCATCGTCGATGACGGCAGCCCCGAGTACGTCCCGCTGGACCCGGTACGCCTCTACGAGCCGAGCACCAAACCCGGCCACCCGATGCCCCATGCCTTCGTGGAACGCGAAGGCGAACGGATTCCGCTGGGAACCCTGGTCCACGGCGGACATTTCCTCCTCATAGCCGGTGAGGACGGCGACGACTGGGTCGAGGCCGCAAACAAGATAGCCGCCGAACACAACCTGCCCATCAAGGCCGCAACCGTGGGCGTCCTGGACAGCGATTACGTCGATGTACGCGCCGCCTGGCTTAAGCACCGCGACATTTCACCGACCGGTGCGGTCCTGATCCGGCCGGACAGGTACGTGGCATTCCGGTCCGTCGACGGCGCGGAGGACGCCCAAGCCGTTCTCAAGTCCGCGCTCAGCCAAGTGCTGGCAACGGAACTGCTGTGACCCTCGGGTCCTGACCGGTTGGGGCACACCGAGCCGACACCATTTACTTTCAAGGAGTTATTTTGCGTATTGCAAACCACAACAGCCGGGCAGTCCTGCTGACCTCCGATGCGGCCGGCGTTGACGTCCACACCGCCAGTGCGGGCCGTTTCGGTCCGGATCTGTCCTCGCTTTACACCGAATGGGAAGCGTTCACCGCCTGGGCGGTGGGCGCGTCCGTCCTGGAAGCCGACGTGGCCATTGACCGTTCCCTACTTGGGTCCCCGTCCCCGGCTCCGCGCCAGATTTTTGCCATTGGGCTGAACTACAGTGCACACGCCAAGGAGTCAGGGTTCGAGGAACCGGACCAGCTGCCCCCGGTCTTCACCAAGTTCGTCAGCTCCCTCAGCGGGCCCGACACCACGGTGGAACTGCCCGAGGGAGGAAACACGGACTGGGAGGTGGAGCTCGTGGCGATCATCGGCAAGGAAGCCTCAAACGTCTCCGCTGCCGATGCCTGGGAGTACGTGGCCGGCCTGTCGATCGGGCAGGACCTTTCCGAACGCGTCTCCCAGCTCCGCGGCCCGGCACCGCAGTTCGGCCTAGGCAAATCGTTCCCCGGCTTCGCCCCGGTCGGGCCGTGGCTTGTCAGCCCCGGAGAGTTCAGCAACCCGGACGATTTGGAACTCGGCTGCAGCCTCGACGGTGAAGAGGTCCAGAAGGGACGCACCAGCGAACTGATCTTCTCCGTTCCTGCCCTGATCCAAGGCCTTTCCCAGACGGTCACGCTGCTTCCCGGCGACATCATCTTCACCGGTACCCCTTCCGGCGTGGGCCTCGGCCGGACCCCGCAGCGTTTCATCCAGCCCGGCGAAACACTCGCCTCCCGCATCGAAGGCATCGGCGAAATCACCCAAACCTTCGTCCCTGCCGGCTCGTGAACCATCCCTGCTGCCCGGCACTTAGCCGGGCAGCAGGACCCGTGCCCCGAACAGCGTTTAGCGTTATCCATGGATACAAAGGAGTAATCCCATGTCTTTGCACCGTCTGACCCGAGTGGTGATGGGCGTTCCCAACGTCGCCGAAACCGCCGCCTACTACGAGGAATTCGGCCTGGACCCGCTGGGCAACAACTCGTTCGGAACCCGCGACGGCGGCGAGCAACTGAAAATCGTCCACGCACCGACCCGGCGCCTCGTGGAACTCGGCATCGGCGTGGACAACGACGACGACGTCGCCAAAGTCACCGCCCAGATGAACCGACTCGGCGTTCCGATCAGCCACAACGGCTCCGAACTCCTCGCCCAGGAACCCATCTCCGGCTTCACCGCCCGCATCCACGTCGCGCCCCGCGTTGCCCAGGAGAAAACCCCCGCGACGCCCTACAACGGACCAGGCCGGACAGACCGCTTAGGCCGGGCACCCGGCGTCGTACGCGAAACCCGCATCAAACCCCGCAAACTGGGCCACACAGTGATCGGCACGGTTGACCTGGCCGCGACCATGAAGTTCTTCACGGAAGGTATCGGGTTTAAAGTCAGCGACTACGTCGGCGACAAGGGCGCGTTCATGCGTTGCTCTGTCGACCACCACAACGTCCTGGCCCTGGCTGCCCCCGTAAATTTCCTGCACCACACGTCCTGGCAGGTCGATGACATCGACGACGTCGGACGCGGAGCGAAAGCGATGCTGGAGAACAACCCCGAACGCCACATCTGGGGCCTCGGACGCCACCACGCAGGATCCAATTTCTTCTGGTACCTCAAAGACCCGGCCGGGAACTTCTCGGAGTACTACTCCGACATGGACTGCATCCCCGAAGACGAAATCTGGACCCCGGAGACTTTCCACGGGGCCCAGGGTCTCTTCAGCTGGGGACCGCCCCCGCCGCCGTCGTTCCTGGAACCGGACGACCTCGCAGCCCTCATGACCGGCACCCACGCACCTGCCTCGGCCTAACCCGCCGACCCCCTACCGACCCCATCGGTCCTCCGTGACCATGCCCGCTGATGCCGTAGCCCCTGCCCGTCCCGTCACAATGGCAGCTACCCGCGCGAACCAAAAGGAAGAGCGGATGAAACAAGACAACACGCTTCGTGTAACAGCACGAGAGGCGACCCGCGCAAAGCCCCCGCACGCCAATCGGAAATATGTCCGCACACAGCCGCCCAGGAGAATCCAGCCTCTCCGGATGACGCAATGGAAGTACCTCTGGCGTGAGGAGTTCGTCGAATTGCGCCGCGGGGCCCGGATCACGGCCGCGGGCTGGGTCGATGACCTCACTCCAGACGGCACCATTATCTGGATCTGCCTGACAGGCGGTATGGGCCGGGTGATGATTCACCGCAGTGACGGGCTCGACATCTGGCGCGTGGACTCCCGCATCCTTCAGGACCACAGCTTCCACCAGCCGGAACTCATCTAACGTAGGCTCGGAAAACCCCCAACGTTCAGAGCCCACCCATTGCCGGGGCCAGACAAACGATGAGAACGTCGCGCTGCAGAAGCCCTGTTTCCCACACCTGCGCAGCTGTGATCGATCCGTAGGAGATGCGATGTCCACAAATACAGACCGCCAAACAACACAGCTTCCCGGAATACCGTCGCCATCAATATCAGGAAGGGATGAGGGCCTGCATGATTCCTCTCCCTTCCCGACACGATCGGCAACTACAGTGCATACCCTGGATATCCGGGACCTTGTCGGGCTGGACCGGGCCCGGCGTGGTCCCCTTCTCTGGCGGCCTGCCGCCGGTCAATTCACCGTTTCGGGCCGTCTGAGGCGCGGGCGAGCCTGGGGAAGAGTACCTCTGCGCTGCCGCGCTCGATGGCGAAGGCCTGTCCGTCAGTAAACCCCTCGTACTCCTCCAGGAAGCCGTTGAAATACGTGCCGGCTGTCTCGTTGGCGAACGGCCAATCACTGCCGTAGAGGACGTGCCCGGGTTCGGCAAAGGCGAGCAGGGAGGGCAGGGCGCTGGGACTGGCGGCGAGAGCCGTGTCGAAGTAGAAGCGCTTCAGATCTACCATGACGCTCTCGGGGCTGGCGCTCGGGTCAAGCATTGTTTTGAGGCCTGAGAACCGGTATGCGGCGAACGGAAGGAATCCGCCGCCATGCGAAAGGATGACCTTCATGTTCGTGTACCGGCCCATTACACCGTTCAACACCATGTTCAATGCCGTTCGTGTGGTGTCGAAAACGTAGTCGGCCATCGGCGCTGGAGTTCCTTCCAACAGCGTCATCGGGGGCTGCGCCGGATGCACGAACACTGTTGCTCCGCGACGATCCAGTTCGGCCCAGAGGGGCTCGTAATCAGGGTCGCCGAGGTACTTACCCCCAACGTTGGACATCACGACGACACCGTCTGCGTGGAGTACGTCGAGCGAGTAGATCGCCTCGGCGATCGCGGCGTCGACATCGGGGAGAGGCAGGCTGGCGAACGAGCCGATGCGGTCCGGGTGCATGCGCTGCAGCTCAGCCGCAAATTCGTTCACAGCGCGGGCGAGACCGGCGCCTTCCTTCCCGCCGCCCAGAACGGTACCGGGGGATGTCACCGAGAGGATGCCGGTGGCAATCCCCTGCCTGTCCATCATCGCAATAGCGTGCGACCCGCCCCAGGCAGGAGTCTCCCACCCTCCGGACGTCATGTTGCGGTCGGCGAGGGCTTGGGCCCACAGGGGAGGGACGATGTGCTGGTGGACGTCGATACGATCGATTCTAGACATGTCTAGGCTCCTAATATTTAGCTTGCTACTTATTAGCTTGCTAGTTATTACAGTAGACTTGTCGCATGACTGATGCAAGCCAACCAATCGAGACCGTCCCAGCTGCGTCGTGGGCGGAGGTGCGTGACTTCGCAGCGGCCGCCGACGAGCTTTTCTTCGCGATGCGCCGATCGCGGGCGATGACGGCAGGCCAGTTCGGCCAGGACCTGTCCGCAGCGCAGATCACGCTCCTCGAGCCCCTCGTCGAGGACGACGGTGTCCCCGTCGGCCGCCTCGCCGCCGCGGCAGCCGTCAGCGTGCCGACTGCGACGCGCATGCTCAAACAACTGGAGACGCGGCACTTGGTCGACCGGCGGCGCTCGACCGCCGATGACCGTGTTGTCATCATCCGCCTCACCGATGAGGGGCGCGAATTGCTCACCAATCTCCGTGATCAGTTGCACGGCAGGCAGGCGGCAACACTCTCACGCTTCACCCGGGACGAGCGTGAGTACCTCAGCTCACAGTTGCGCCGCCTGGCCGAACTGGTGTCAGAAATCGACGATTAGCGCCGGTGCTTGGATTGCGGACCACGTGCAGGTGGGTGCCCCGGACTCGAGACTGCCGACGGCCGGGCACATCCGTCAGTCTGTCCGGCTCGGCCTGTCAAGGCTCTATACGGCACACTCTCCGGCGCTCGAGAAACGTCTGAGGTTGAGGCGGCATTCGGTGAACCCGTGTTCGTGTGACGCACGCCGGCGGCGCCTTCGAAGACTAATCAGGGATTCTGTTACCTTCAATTCGAACCTGTTGCGACGATGGTTTGAAACCGCCCTGTGCACAATGTGCACAGTTGGGGCGCCGGATCGGGTCGTACATCGGCAGGACTGGCTCGGATTCGGTATATATCAAGCTGTTTGTGACAGCGGGTTGGTTTTGTGGTTGATGCCAGCGTGGGACGGTGCGGATGCTGCTGTGGGTTTGTTGCGGTATC
>NZ_JBFBEY010000029.1:0-51327 GCF_040683875.1 Arthrobacter sp. NPDC093128 | reverse complement strand
CGGGCACGTTCGCCCTGCAGCCGGGCCGCGGGCAGGCCGGTCTCCTGTCCCGCGCGGATGATCAGCTCGTCGCCGATGGCCTCGATGTTGTCCGCAATGGCCTCGAGGAATGCGGCGTGTGTGTCCGGGTCCAGGCTGCTGAAAGACGCGTACGCCTCAGCGGCTGCAGCGGTGGCTGCCTTGAGCTGCTCTTCGGTGAGCAGGGTGTAGGCGGGTTCCAGCTGTTCGTTGCTGGCGGGGTTGAAGCCCGCAGCGGTCCCGTTGCGGCCGATGACCGGCTCTCCGGCGATGAGTGAATGTCCGTTAAGTCGCACTGTTTCTCCTGAACGTAGATATATCCCGGAGGGATGAAGCGCGTAGTGGGCACAGTACGCGGTGTCCGACGGATCACTGGCTTCCTCCCTCACTGCCCCATTGCTGGTGAGCCGGGCTGACTTTCAGCAGCTCAAGCTGTTGAATGGATTTCACATACTGAACGTCGTATTCAATTTTAGTTGTAATGCCGATCACTGTCAAAGCCTTCCTGCCGGCTTTGCCGCGTGGCGCGTCAAACGCTCTGGAGCGTTACCTGCCTATTCACCGAACATAAGGCTGGCAAGGAAGCGCTCGAGTTCCGGATTGGGAACGGTTGCCCCCTCGCTGCTCTCCGATTCCGCGGTCGGGAAGTAGAGGCCTTCCCAAGGGGAGCAGGTCATGCCGCCAGGTGCCTCGCATGAGGCGGGCGCCGCTGAACGCTGCGCCTGCCCGGTCGCCGAGGTCCTGCTGCCATTGCGGCCGAAGGAGATGGACAGAACGCTGTGGGCGATGGTCATGTGGGCTTCCTCTCTGAAGCAGTCCCTCTGGATGATGTGTGACTCGATCGAGGGTGAGACTTAATTTGAACGTCACGTTCAATGCATGAACGCTGATATGAGTATGCCACGCGTCACAATGTGCGCGCAAGGGGTTGGTTCCGTTCCCGTCCGGCGACGCCCCGCTACCTGCGGATGGGCTCCGGGTGCTTTGCGGGCGCGCCCTGCATTTCCGTTGGGTTTCGGCGGCATTTCCGGAGCGCATCAACCTGGCGCGGACTCGAAGACTCGTGGGAAAACCCTTGCGCGGCGGTGAACGCTAGGCAATAATTGATCGAAGCGTTCAGTAAATGAACGTCACTTCATTCCATCCCAAGGGGTTTGGCCCGCCGGGCAGCCTCCTCAGGGAGCGATAGCCACCGGCGGACTGAGTCCCAAGCCGCAGGAAACCCGGCGTGACGGCGCAAGTGAAACACACAGTCTCAACTCACTGCGCAGCCCGTCCCGCCACCAGCAGACAGGAAGCTTCATGTCCTCACAGCTCAGCGGTGTGCTCACCGCCCTCGCCACTCCATTTACCGCCGACGGCCTGATTGACGAGCCAAGACTGCGCCGCCTCGTGGACCGCTCCATCGACGGGGGAGTGGACGGCGTCGTGGCCTGCGGCTCCACCGGTGAGTTCGCGGCCCTCAGCACGGACGAACGTCGACTGGTCGTGGAGACAGTTGTGGGCCAGACGGCCGGGCGCGTGCCGGTCGTGGCGCAGACGGGGGCGACCAGCACCGCCGAAGCAATCCGTCTGTCCCGTCACGCGCAGGAATGCGGGGCCGACGTCCTTATGCTGATCGCCCCATACTACGAGCCGCTCTCACTTCCCGAGACCACCGGGTATTTCCGTGCCGTGGCCGAGGCTGTGGAGCTGCCTGTCATGCTCTACAACTACCCGTCAGCCACCGGAGTCAACCTCGACCCCGAAACAGTGGGAAAACTGGCCCGCGAGGTGGAGAACATCCGCTACATCAAGGACTCCAGCGGCGACATGGGCCAGGCCACCCAGCTCATCCACCGCCACCGCGAGCACATTACCACCATCATCGGAGCGGACAACCTGATCCTGGCCGCCCTGACGGAAGGGGCAACCGCGGTGATGGCCGGTACGGCCAATCTCGTGCCACGGGAGATCGTGGACGTCCACCGGGCCGTTGCCGCAGGTGACTTCGCCGCGGCAAGGGCCGAATGGAACCGCATCTACCCGCTGATCGACGCCATTCTCTCCGCGCCCTACGTGCCGGCCGTCAAGGCCGCCCTGGAAGTACTCGGCCTCCCTATCGGCAGCCCCCGCCGCCCTACCGCAGACCTCGCGCCTGAGTTCCTAACCCGCATCGAGGAGCTTGCAAGCGAACTCCAGCTGCAGGCAACCTACGCCTGAAGCCGGCCGCCACTGGTCCGGGTCCGCCCGGGCTGACGGCCACACCGCAGCAACCCTTTCACCATCTAGTAACAATGAGGAGAAACAGACTATGACGTCTACAGCAACAACCACCTCCGGTACCGTTCGACGTGCCGCTGAACCGTCCTCGCTTCTGCCCACCGACGCGCTGCCGCCGGGCCAGCACTTTATCGCCGGAGAGTTCCGGCCGGGTACCACCAACGAGACACAGTCCGTAGTCGACCCGAGTACGGAGGCCACCATCTGCGACGTGGCCCAAGGCACCGCTGCGGACGCCGACGCCGCCGTCCTCGCCGCCCTCGAGGCAAAGGAGGCCTGGGGCCGTACCCTGCCGAAGAAACGCGCGGAGATCCTTCTGGCCATCGCCGACCGTCTGGCCGAGAACGCCGACCTGCTAGCCCGGCTCGAAGCACTGAACACCGGCAAGCCCCTGATGGTGGCCGAGGACGACATCGCCGGGTCCATAGACTCGTTCCGCTTCATGGCCGGGGCAGCCCGTGCCACAACCTCCCTGGCAGCCGGGGAGTACGCCGAGGACCACTTGTCGGTCATTCTGCGCGAACCGCTGGGAGTCGTCGGGGTGGTGACCCCCTGGAACTACCCCCTTCTGATGGCGGCATGGAAAATCGCGCCCATTCTCGCAGCGGGCAACACGATCGTGCTCAAGCCCTCGGAACAGACACCACTTACCACGCTGAAATTCGCGGAACTGACTGCGGACCTCCTGCCGCCGGGCGTCTTTAACGTCGTCACCGGCCTCGGACCCGTAATCGGCGCACGCCTGGCCGAACACCCCAAGGTGGATATGATCGCGCTGACCGGCTCGGTCAACAGCGGACGGGCCGTGGCACGGGCGGCCGCGGAGACGGTCAAGCGCGTCCACCTGGAACTGGGAGGCAAGGCCCCGGTGGTTATCTTTGCCGACGCCGATCTGGCCGCAGCCGCCGAATCCCTGCGCGCTGCCGGATACTGGAACTCCGGACAGGAGTGCGGTGCCGGTTGCCGTGTGCTGGTCCACGAGTCCGTAGCCGAGCGCTTCACCGAGCTGCTCGTCGAGCAGGTGAGCACCCTGATCGTCGGTGAACCCACGGCCGGCGCCGAGATCGAAATGGGCCCGATGATCTCGAAGGCTCATTTCGAGCGCGTCCTGGGACACCTCGAGCGCGCCCAGGCCGCCGGAGCGAAGGCCGCCCTCGGCGGCGGCGCCCTGGAAGGAACAGGCTACTTCGTGGCACCGACGGTTCTCGTGGATGTTCCGGAGGGCGCCGCCTGCACGCTTGAAGAGATCTTCGGCCCCGTCATCACCGTCGAGACGTTCTCCACCGAAGACGAGGCTGTCAGCCGGGCCAACGAAGTGCCCTACGGGCTCGCCGCCTCGGCCTGGACGCTCAATCCGCAGCTGGGCCACGCCATGGCCTCACGTCTGGAGGCGGGCACTGTCTGGATCAACTCCCACCTGGTGCTGGCCAACGAAATGCCCTGGAGCGGTTTCAAAAGCTCAGGCTACGGTCGCGATCTGTCGGCCTATGCCTTGGACGACTACTCACGCACCAAGCACGTCATGCATAACAAGGCCAGGTAGCAAGCGGCACCCCTGACTGCCGCCGCTGACGCCCCTCCCCGGAGTGCCCTGCACAGGGGGAGGGGTGTCAGCGGCCGGTCTAGTCCTCGTCACCCAGCCCGGCTTGCTCCAACATTTCTGTCAGCCATGGCCGGTGTTCGCGGTGAAAAACTATTCCTTCGGGCAGCCCCTGCACGGAAGGTTCGGAACCCGTGATGTCGATGGTGATCCGGCCTGCCGCCATGGGCGCGTTGGTGATGTGCAGATCGCCGTATGACTCCGGGAGTACCGGATCCATCCAGAATCCGCCGCGGGAAATATGGGCGTCATACCGCATCAGACTCGTGACCAGCATGATCGGTGTGGTCGCGGCCCAGGCCTGCGGGGAGCATGCCGTCGGGTACGGCACGGGCTCGGCGACCCGGTCACGGCTGAAGCCGCAGAACAGTTCCGGGAGCCGGCCGTCGGTGTAATCGGCCGCCTCGAAGAGGGCCGTGGCGATCCGCTGGGCCTCGTTCACGAAGCCGTAGCGCATCAGACCGGCGGCGATGATCGCGTTGTCATGCGGCCAGACCGACCCGTTGTGGTAACTGGCGGGATTGTAGGCACCCATGTCGGATGCGAGAGTGCGTACGCCCCAGCCGCTGAACATCTCGGGGGACATCAGCCGCTCAGCCACCAGCGGTACCTTGTCCTCGTCGACGATGCCGTGCCACAGGCACTGGCCCATGTTGGACGCGCACGCGTCGACCTGCCGTTTCCTGCCGTCGAGTGCGATGGCGAAGTAGCCGCGGTCAGGCATCCAGAACTCTTCGTTGAACCTCTTCTTCAGCCGTGCCGCTTCGTCGGTGAGCCGGGCTGCCAAAGCCGTGTCGCCGGCGTCGTATGCCATCCATGCCCGGGACAGAAATGCGCTGTACGCCAGTGCCTGGGCTTCGCACAGTGCGATCGGGGGCTCGGCGAGCCGGCCGTCAGCGAAGTTGATGCCGTCCCAGGAGTCCTTCCAGCCTTGGTTGATGAGGCCCTGGTCGTTGAGGCGCTGATATTCGACGAATCCGTCACCGTCTTTGTCGCCGTATTTCCGGATCCAGTCCAGTGCGCGGTCGGCGTGGGGGAGCAGCGCAGCGATGATGTCCTTGGCAAAACCCCAGCGGCTGACCGAGGCGAGGGTCATCACGAACTGCGGTGTCGCGTCTACACTTCCGTAGTAGACGGACTTGCCGCCTAGGGAGAGCCCGCTGGAGACACCGAGCCTGACCTCGTGCAGGATCTTGCCCGGTTCCTCTTCGCTCATGGGATCCACCACACTGCCTTGCCGGTCAGCCAGCGTCTGCAGGGTGCCGAGTGCCAGGGAAGGGTCCACCGGTAACGCCATTTCCGAGGCCCAGAGTGAATCCCGGCCGAAGAGCGTCATGAACCACGGGGCGCCGGCGGCCACTACAATCCGCTCCGGATGGGCCGGATCTTCGATGCGAAGGGCGCCAAGGTCGTCGTAGCTGCGCCGCAGGGTCCGCTCGATGGAACGGTTGCCCATATGCAGTTTGGGAATCTTCGCGACCCATTCCTCGCGGCGGCGGTCGCTGGGAGATATCTCACCGCCAGCCGGACGAACAAACGGCGCCACCCGTCCGGTGCCGTCGACGGTGGGCACTACGGTCAGCCGGGCACTCCAGTGTCCATGCGGCGCGACGACCACCCGATAGGTCAGGGCGTCCGAGGTCACGTCGGCGCCGCCGGCGGTAACGACCACGCCCTTCCGGACGTTCTGCCAGACGGCTGTAATTGTCAGTGAGTCGCCGTCAGGTTGGCGGGATTCGTCCCAGAGCCGCTGGATGCGCGCCTCTTTGACTTCGAAGAGATCCGCGAAGTCCGATTCGACGTCGAGGGTGACCACGCATTCGGCATCGTCCGCGGAGTAGTTCCGGATGGTGATCTCCTCCAGGATGCCGGCACCGACTTCCCGCAGGCGCTCCACGATCAGGGGGCTGTCCGCGTACCCATCGGAGCGGGGAACGCGGCCAATGAACAGGGCCCGATAGGGTTCCTTTGTCGAGGCTGTCAGCGGTTCCAGAGATTGCCCATTAATTTCCAGGTTCCAGCGCGACAGGATGCGGGTGTCCTCATAGAAAGCCCCATGCGGATGTTCCGGGTGGATGTCTCCATTCGCTGAGGAAATACAGAAGGATGAACCCTCCACCAAAGTAACCGTGCCGGACCCCACGGGCCCCGCAGCCGTGTCGGCATTCCATCCAGCCATCCCCGCCTCCTTCAACGGCTCAAGAGCGGGGCGGCGGGATGCGACGCTGGGCCGAACCTTCGGTCGCCGCCTTACTCCGTTGGATAGACGCTACGCCTATACGCCCGTTGATAACAGGCACTGTGCCCGCGGGAAACACGTCGGTGGCCGAGGGACTATTTTCGGAGGGTATTTGCCTGCACCGGGACCCGAGCCTGCGGTTCCAGGAAAATCCGCTTTATCGGGAAGTTCCACGGTCTTGCCGTTTGGTTCTCCGCGGTTCAGATTGGTGGGACTCTTTTTAAGGGACGAACGAAAAGTCCGTAGCACGCTGATGAAGCGTGCTACGGACTTTCGGAACCTGTGAAGGCTGCATTTGATCGCGCTCCAGGCCCTGAACCCCGCGTCTCGCTAGACTGGCCTGGGCGGTCGGGGACGTGGATGTTCCCAGGGTTGCAGTACGGGCGTTCTACTTAAGCCATTCGTCCGCTGCTTTCCGGTTCTCGGGCGTTTCCAGCCATTTGCTGGCTCCTTGGGCGGGGTCCTTCGCTTCGCTGACAGCGAGCATCAATGAGGCGTACTGCTCGTCTGTGAGTTTGGAGTGTTCCATCCAGCCGCGCACGTCTGCGTGCTTCTCAGCGAATTTTTTGGAGAGTACGACGTAGGATCCATCGGGCTTCGGCCAGCCCTGGCGGTCGTCTTCAAGGGCTTTGATCGGCATGGAGGCAAAGGCCCAGTGGGGCTGCCACAGCGCTACAACTACCGGCTTCTTGTTGTCGACTCCGCTCTTGAGTGCGGCAAGGGCGGCCGGGGTGCTGCCTTCAACGATCTTTAGCTTGTCCTGGGCCGAGTACTTGGACAAAACATCGGGGAGCAGTTTCATCTCTCCCGAGCCGGCCTCGATCCCGATGATTTTGGAGTCGTATTTCGCGGCGTTCTGGGCCAAGTCGCTGATGCTGTTTTCCTCGACGAAGTCCGGCACCGCCAACACCAGCTCGTCATTGGCGAAGTACGGCTTCTCCGGGATCACGAGGTCGTTTTTGTACTTGTCGATGTAGGCCGCATGCGTTGACGGCAGCCACGCGTTGAGGTAACCATCGAGGTCTCCCCGGGCGATGCCGGAGAATCCGGCTGCCAGGTCCACGCTGGTGGTTTTGACCGTATAGCCCTTTTCTTTCAGCAGCACGGACCAAAGGCCTGTGACTGCCACCGTGTCATCAAATCCGGGGACAGTGGCGAAGTTGACGGTCTTATTATCGCCGGTGTTATCGCCGCCTCCACTTGCAGCCGGGGTTACTCCGGAACAGGCGCTAAGGCTGGCAAGGATGGCAGCGCAAGCGATTGCAGTTCTAATCTTGCTTTTCAAAGGTAGTCTCCTGGTGGGTGGTTGTTGGTGGTTACTGGACTGCGGGGGCTGCGTCGGCATTGACCCGCGGGGTGATGGCTTTGGCGGCGGCGCGTTCTTTCCTGAGCCGGTTGCTCTTGCGAAGCACGCCGGGCAGGGAGCTTGCTCCGCCTGTGACGCGGTCCAGGTATACGGCCAGGATGACAACGGCGAGGCCGCCTTCAAAGCCTCGGGCGGTGTCGAGCTGGGCGACGCCTTGGACAACGACGCCGCCCAGTCCTCCTGCTCCCACGAGGCCGGCGACGACAACCATGGATAGCGCTAGCATGATGACCTGGTTGACGCCCACCATGATGGATGGGAAGGCCAGGGGAAGCTGAACGTCGCGCAGGATAAGGCTCTTTTTCGCGCCGAAGGCTTGCGCTGCTTCGAGGAGTTCGTGGTCCATCTGGCGGATGCCGAGCTCGGTCAGGCGCACGGCGGGAGGTATGGCGAAGACGATGGTCGCTGCGATACCGGGGACTTGGCCTACTCCGAAGAAGAAGACGGCCGGGATGAGGTACACGAAAACGGGCATGGCCTGCATGAGGTCCAGGACCGGGCGCATGACGGCGCTCACGGGGGAACTCAGGGCTGCCCAAATTCCAAGGGGGACGCCGATCAGGAGGGCGGCAGTGACTGAGACGAGCACGATGGCCAGGCTGGCCATCGTTTCGAGCCATAGTCCCATGGAGAGGATGAGCAGGAAGGCGACGGCTGAGAAGATGGTGATGCCCACGCTTCGGGTCATGAAGGCAGCGGTGGCGGTCAGCAGTGCAATGATCACCAGCGGGTGCAGGACGATGAGTGCAAATTCGACGCTGCCAACGATTTGGGTGGTCAGCCAGGCAACGCCGTCGAAGAACCAGCCGAGGTTTGCGAGGCACCAATCGATGAGGGATTCAAACCACCCTCCGACATTAAGATTCATGGACAGACTCCTTTGGAGAGAGCGCGGCGAAGACTTTGTTCGCGGTGAGCTGGCCGATGACCAGGCCCTGCGGGTCAGTGACGTGGATCCGGTCGCATCCGGCGGCGAACACCGGCAGCAGATCGGCAATGACTGTGGTGGTGGTGACGTGCTGTACGCGCGATGCGGCGTCGTCCGTGCTCATGAGGGGCGGCGCTCCGGTGCTGCAGCCGTCTTCATGGTCCGCCCCGGAGAAGGGCTCTGCCAGCATGCCGGCAAGGAGGACCTTGCTGCGGTTCACTTCGGCTACAAACTTTTCGATATAGGGGTCGGCCGGGGTTTCCAGAAGGTCCAGCGCGGTCCCGCGCTGGATCTGCTTGCCTTCCTTCATCACCATGATCTGGTCTCCGAGGTACATCGCTTCATCCAGGTCGTGCGTCACGAACACAATGGTCTTCTTGAAGTTGCGTTGCAGTTGGATCAGAAGCTGCTGCATGTCCTGTCGGATGAGAGGGTCAAGGGCACTGAAGGGCTCGTCCATTAGCAGGATCTCGGCGTCCGTTGCCAGCGCCCGCGCCAGGCCGACGCGTTGCCTCATGCCGCCGCTCAACTGATCGGGCATCGCGTGTGTTCGGTCACCCAGTCCGACAAGGTTCAGGGCCTCCGTGGCTTTTGCTTCGCGCGTTTGCCTGTCCACGCCCCGGACCTTCAAACCGAATGCTACGTTCTGCAACAGGGACTGATGGGGGAAAAGCCCGAAGTGCTGGAACACCATGTTGATGGTTTCGTTCCTGAACGCCCGCAGCTTGGCCGGATCGAGAGCGCCCACATCGTTCCCATCAATAACGATGGACCCTTCCGTGGTGTCAATGAGCCGGTTCAGCATCCGGACAATCGTCGATTTCCCGGAGCCGGACAGGCCCATGATGACGAAAATCTCCCCACGCTTGACGTCGAACGAAACGTCGTTGACGGCCCTGAACCCGTTCTGAAGGGCTGTCTTGCGCGAAAGCACGGATCTGGCCTTGGGAGGATAGAAGATCTTGGTGAGGTGCTCCACCTTGATGAAGGGGGCTTCAGAATTCATAGCTTCCTTGCGATCGTGTATCGGTGCTTCGAGGTGCATGGCGTTCATGGGGTACTCCTGACTTGGTTGTCGGGGTGCCAGCGGTTCATGGCTTAGGCGTTTCGGTGGGCGCGGGAGTCGGCCACTGGGTATATTCGCCGAATTTTCCGCCTCGGAACACGAGAGCATCACCTGTTCCGGCGTCCATGGCCGTCACTGCGCCGACGATCATGTAGTGGTCACCGGCGACCACTTCGGAGAGCACTTCGCAGTCGATCCAGGCGGTGGAGTCGAGGATCCGCGGGGTGCCCAGGGTGCTTTCCTCGTAGTCGATGCCTTGGAACTTGTCCTCGCCCTTGCGTGAGAGCGCCCTGCAGACGGTCAACTGCTCTGTGGAGAGGATGTTGGCCGTGAATCGTCCCAAGGACCGCAGCGCGGGCCAGGTGCTGGAGGACTTGTCGACGCAGAAGGTGACCAGGGCTGGCTCCAAAGACAGGGACTGGAAAGTCCCGACGACGAGCCCCGTGGGTTTCCCGTCGTTGGTACGGCCGGTGATTGCCACGACTCCTGTCGGAAGAAGTCCGAACACCTGCCTGTAGGCACCGGGGTTGACTGCCGGCGGGGATGCCAATGTGGTGACGTTCATGACCGGTCTCCTTGGAGGGCTTTGGCCGACAGGGAGTCGCGGTAGACGGCTCCGGGGTGATCATCGGCGAGCCGTGACTGGCCGGCGCCGAAAAGGTGTTCACGCAGGGTGGATCCCTCGTAGCCGGTGCGCATGGCGCCGCGGCGCTGCAGTTCCGGGACGACGTAGTCCGTGAAGTCCTTGATGTCCTGGTATTTGACTGCGTGCGCGACGTTGAAGCCATCGATTCCTGTCTCCTCCATCCAGGAGGTCAGTTCATCGGCGACCGTCTCGGGTCCTCCCACGATGACAGGCGAGGTGCCGCCGATGCCGATGTACTCTGCGATATCGCGTGGTGTCCATTCCTTGTCCGGATCCATTTTGGAGAAGATGTCCACCATCGTCTGGCCGGCGTTTGTCTTGACATGGCGGAGGGGAACGTCCGGATCAAAGGTGGACATATCCAGCCCGCTCCAGCCGCTGTAACGCGCCATGGCACCTTCGTAGGAGACCAGTTCGCGGTACTCGTCGTACTTTTTCTGTGCGTCGGCGTCCGTGGGCCCGCTGATGACGGTGATCATCTGCAATACGGCGATATGGGCGGGATTCCGTCCGGCGTCCGCTGCCTGCTTGCGGAGCTTGTCGACCTGCTGCTTCAGTCCCGGCTTGGATGTGGCGTTCATAAAGACTGCCTCGGCTGTGGCTGCCGCCAGCGCGACGCCGCGGCTGGAACCGCCCGCCTGGAAGATCACAGGAGTGCGCTGCGGTGATGGTTCGCACAGGAAAATGCCCGGCACGGTGAAGTGCTTGCCAGTGTGCCTGATGGGGTGGACCCGCTCCGGGTCGATGTACGTGGAAGATGGGGCGTCGGCCACTGCCGACTGTTCCTCCCAGGAGCCTTCCCATAGCTTGAGGGCGACCTCTATGAATTCCTCGGCCACCTCGTACCTGTCGTCATGGGCGCGTTGGACGCCGGTTCCGAGATTCTTGGCGGCGCTGTCGGCGTAGGACGTCACGACATTCCATCCGATGCGCCCGTCAGTGAGGTGATCCAGCGTGGAGAACTTCCGCGCCAACGAGTACGGGTGGTCATATGCGGTCGTGGACGTAACTCCGAAACCAAGATGGGTTGTGGCCGCCGCCATGGCGGGAATAGCGAACGCGGGGTCGTTGGCAGGGATCTGGGCGGCGTCCCTAAGGGCAGCGTCAACATTTCCGCGGTAGACGTCGTGATATCCGACGTTGTCGGCGAAGAAGATGCCGTCGAAGCAGGCCTGTTCAAGCATGCGGGCATAGTCGACCCAGTACTGCACGGATTTGTACTGGCTGCCGCGATCATCGGGATGCCTCCACAGGCCCGCGGACAAGTGGGCCGGACCCGTGAAGTCGAAGGCGAAGAGTCTCATTTGGTTCATTTCCGTGCTTTCTGTACGTTCAGTAAATGAACACGTCGATTAGCTACTGAACAAAAGAATAGAGTGGTAGAGGTCACACCGTCAACAGGTGATGGGAATTTTCCTCCGCCCCCAGCCCTGTCGACGCCAGCCCGGGTTGTCACCATGGCGCCCTCGGTGGCGCTGGGATGGCCATCTCCGCGCTTGCCCTGGTTCAGCAGCCGCCTATTGACGCGGGGCTCGGCCTACTCATAGCTTTGATCGTGACGTTCATTTTACGAACGAAGTGGTCTGAACGAGTCCCCTCGCGAGTCCGTCTTTCAACTACCAGGCAGGTCAATGGGGACCTGGACGCAAGGGAGTCAAATGTCTTTACCTGAGGTTATGGCAGCTGCGCTGCTTACGGGCCACGGTGGTCTGGATAAGCTCGATTACCGGACAGAC
This sequence comes from Arthrobacter sp. NPDC093128, assembly GCF_040683875.1. Classification (NCBI taxonomy): domain Bacteria; kingdom Bacillati; phylum Actinomycetota; class Actinomycetes; order Micrococcales; family Micrococcaceae; genus Arthrobacter; species Arthrobacter sp. NPDC093128. The sequence goes on along the minus strand of NZ_JBFBEY010000029.1, from coordinate 39,466 downwards.
GTTCCCGTACCCCGCCCGGGGCACCGGGAGGTCCTGATCGAAGTCACCGCCGCCGCTATCAACAACACCGATATCAATACGAGGATTGGCTGGTATTCCAAGGTCGTGGCCTCGGATACCAATGCCGGCGGCAGGGATGGGTTTTCGACGATCACGACTGCCGATGCGGCGTGGTCGGGTAAAGCCATGGCATTTCCCCGGATCCAAGGCGCGGACGTATGCGGACGAATCGCCGCTGTCGGTGAGGGTGTTTCCGAAGAACGGATCGGGGAGCGGGTCCTCGTGCGGAACATGCTGCGCAGCTATGTGGGGTACCGTCCCTTCGAATGTTGGACTTTGGGAGGGGAATGCGATGGCGGGTTCGCCCAGTTCGCGGTAGCGCCGGACCGGGAGACCCACACTGTCCACTCTGACTGGAGTGATGCTGAACTGGCCGCCATTCCCTGCGCATATTCGACGGCGGAAAACATGATGCATCGCGCCGGCGTCGGGGCGGAGCGGGTTCTGGTGACGGGCGCATCCGGAGGAGTCGGTCTCGCCGCCGTCCAGCTCGCGAAACGCCGCGGTGCCACTGTGATCGCCGTCTGCTCCCCGGAGAAGGCCGCCGACGTCCTGGCCGAAGGCGCGGACCTGACGCTGGAGCGAGGGGCGGACCTGGTCGGCGCGCTGGGACCCAACTCCCTCGACGTCGTGATTGACATTGTGGGCGGTTCCCAAACCACGGATCTTCTTGACCTGTTGCGCCAGGGCGGCCGGTACGCGGTTGCCGGAGCCATCGGTGGTCCGGTCGTCGAAATCGATCTGCGAACCGTGTACCTCAAAGATCTAAGCCTGCTCGGATGCACTTTCCAGGACGACGAAGTGTTCGAAAACCTCATTGGGTACATCGAACGCAACGAGGTCCGTCCCATCGTCTCCAAGACGTACCCCTTGTCGGAGATTGCACAGGCGCAGCAGGACTTCCTCACCAAGAAACACACCGGAAAGCTGGTCCTCCTTCCACCGCCGGTCACGCCTGTCACCCCAACGCTCGATTCGACCAAAACGGACGCCGCGCAGTGAAGATCTCAAGGATCGAACTTTTCCAGGTTGACCTGCGACGACGGCACGCAGGGATGGGGCGAGAGCACACCCTTCGGATCCACTTACATCGCGGCCCACGCGCTCGGAGCCAGAGCGGGCATCGCCGAACTCGCCCCTGCCCTCCTCGGCCGCGATCCGCGCCAGGTCGACCGCATCAACGACCTCATGGACGCCCCTGGGCCCACAACGATGAACTCCAACGAACATCCGCCCGCCGCGTTGGGCGACGACGATTTCGGGCGTAAGGGCGAGGATTGCGCGGCACGCATGGCGGTACTGGTTCCCCTCGCGGCCGTCCGTCAGTAATTGTTCCACCATCGGCCGTTATCGGAGTCGGGCCGGCGGCGGCTACGCCAGGGCCTCGGTTATCTCTTCTGCGGCTTGGCGTACTTCGTTAATCGTTTGTGGAAGCCGGTACGACTTGAGGCGCTGCGTGGGCCCGTTGACCGTCACAACGCCAATGAGCCCGCCCGCGGCGTGGCGGACCGGGCAGCCGACTGCGAAGAGGCCTTCTTCAAGCTCGCTATCAAGGATTGCGTAGCCCTGCTCCCGGACTTTGCCCAGCTCCCGGAGAAGCGTGTCCCGGCTGGTGATGGTGTAAGGGGTGTGCGCGTTCAGCGTCTCAGGCAGTTCGGCTGCGATCTGATCGTCGCTCTGCTCAGCGAGAATTAGCTTTCCCGTAGCACTTGCATGTAGCGGATAGATCCCACCGAGATACTGGTGGGATGCGCTGAGGTAGCGTGACCCCAGGGCTTCAGCGATCACCCTGTGGTCCCCTCCGCCGCGCACCATGACGAAGCTGAGCGTCTCATTGAGACTGGCTGCGTATTCGTCCAGGACGGGCTGTATTTTGGCAACAGCGCCTGCATAAGGATCGGCCAGCCTTCCTAAACGTGCCACTTGCCATCCGAGCATGTAATGGTTGTCCACGCGCTCGACAAAGCCTGTGTGCTCCAAGCTCAGGAGCAAGCGAAAGGCGGTTGGGCGGGTCATTTCACACGCCTGCGCCAATTCCGTGACGGTGACGCCGTGCCGGTGGTGGCCCAGTTTCTTTAGTAGCAGCGTGGCCTTGACGACGGACTTGTTGGTCAGGTCCAAGGGCTCTTGGGAAGTCGCCAACTCACCGTCTACCAGTGCTTCCTCCGGTGCTGCACTTCGTACCGCTGCCATTTGCGCTCCCGCTTCGTTGCTGGTCATGAGGATGTCTCCGGTACGTGGCACCCACTCTTCCACCACCTGACGTTCACTCACTGAACGTCGCATTCAAATTTATGTGTAATTTCTGTCACTGTCAATGGTGGCGCCGGAGACGCGTAATTTTGCTTGCCGGCCTTGACTCGGACTGTGATGACTGTCATATTTTGAGCATGATGTTCGCTTATTGAACGGTTCGGAGCTGCTTAGTTCCCTGGACCACTCGGTTCACTAAGCAGGAATTCTCGAGCAATGTAGCAAGAGAATGGCGCCAGCACGCACGTTACCGAGATCCATGCGCGGTCCGTCGTGATCTGGCCGTCCAGCTAGCGCTGAAGAACAACTTCATAGTCGTACTGGGCGGGCAATGGCGCCTGAGGCACGTGGCGGACGCCGGTCTGCACGACACCCCAGCGCCGATTGCACGCCCAGTGCCCCGACTGACCGGAGGTCAAAATATGCTCACGCGACAACATTTCCGTGCCTCAAACGAGGCGAAGCCCATGTCCCCGACTGTGGGGATGTGACAACATGTCAGCCATAGATAATGCAACCGCCCAGCAGGGCGCCTCGACTGCCAGTAAGAAACGCTTCATGATCAGAATGGTCATCGTCCTGATCGGCGGCATGTTCCTGGACGGCTACATCCTCGGCATTATCGGACCGGTATCGGGGCGGATGACCGAGGACCTGCAGCTCGATGTGGTCTGGCAGGGACTGATCGCCGCGGCCGCCCTGATCGGCATCCTGATCGGCTCACCGCTCGGTGGCTGGGCCGCCGACAAATGGGGCCGTAAGCCAATTTTCATGTTCGACATCGCTCTGTTCGCGATCGCGTCGGGCATGCAGTTCTTTATCGACTCACCGCCATGGCTGCTCGTGGTGCGGCTGCTGATGGGCGTCGCGATCGGCGCCGAGTACGCCGTCGGATGGCCCCTGATGGCCGAGTTCTCGGCCACCCATCTGCGGGGGCGGCTCATGGGCGCAATGGAGATCGCCTGGTACGGCGGCTTCATGATCGCGTTCCTGATCGGCCATTTGCTCAGTGAGTACACCAGCCTGAGTTGGCACTTCATTCTGGGTACGAGCACGTTCATCGCCGTGGCACTGTTCCTCGCCCGGCTCGGCCTCCCGGAGTCGCCACGCTGGCTGTGGAGCGTGGGCCGCAAGGACGAGGCCCGCGCCCTCGCCGCAAAGTACATGCCCGCCGACGCGCTCGACGATCTCCAACACGAGGACGTCCGTAAGGGCAGCTTCGGGATGCTGTTCTCCAAGGCGCACTGGCGGTCAACATTATTCATCTCGGCGTTCTGGTTCTGCGCCGTGACACCATACTTCGCGATCGCCACCTTCGCCGACAGCGTGTTGAATCAGTACGGCCTCGCCGGCGGGCTCGCTGGCGGAGTCGGGCTCTCCGCCGTGGCCTTGGCCGGGGTCGTGGTCACGTTCTTCTTGATCGACAAGGCCGGCCGCCGCGTATTGTGCGTCCCGCCGCAGTGGCTGTGCGCCGTTGTCCTCGCGATCATCGGGCTGTGGGCCGGCGCGCCGGCGCCCGTCGTGCTCATCCTCTTCCTGGTCTTCTCGTTCTTCAACGCGATGTACACCACGTTGACGGGCGTCTACCCGGGCGAGGTTCTCCCGACCGAGATCCGGGGGATCGGAACAGGCTTCGCGGCGGCGGTCAGCCGGGTCGGGGCGGGCATCGGCATCTTCCTCTTCCCGATGTCAATGGAGAGCCTCGGAGCCGGTCCCACGATGCTTATCGCCGCCGGAGTCGCCCTCCTAGGTGCTGCGCTGTCCCAGTGGCTGGCTCCGGAAACGAAGGGAAAGACCCTGACCGAGGCGGCATCTGGCTACTCGCACTAAGGCCGACCTGGCCTAGCTCGGTCAAGGCGCGTGGTCCTGTTGGACGAATCCAACAGGACCACGCGCCTGTCGCGTCCACAGATCGGCTACAGCCCGGGCGTCTTCCACCAGAACGTCGTTGCGGGAGGACAACGAGCCCGAGATCCGCTGCGTGGCCGCGCCCATCCGTGACGCCAGCGGCTCGGTCGTTTCAGCTGTCAGCTGGGGGCATGCGTTCCTTTAGTGGTTCGTCCGGTAGGTCGTTGGTGGCCTACACCTCCTCATGGGTGGGGTGCTGATCACGACATGACCTGGAGAGCTGGGTACACAGCCTTAGCGACATGACGGCGATTCGCTGAAGGTCCAACCGAATTGAGAAATGCAAGCGCTACATTCGAGAGCTGGCTAGCGCAGTTCCCGCCGGGCAGTGCCGCCTTGCAACAGATCGCTGACGCGGGCGGGCACCAGGTCCTGGAGGAATTGCAACCCCTCACGGGTGTGGGTCGTGGCGGCCGCTGCAGCGATGGCTTCCAGTGCCGACACCGCGGTCTGCGTCTCCGTTACCGATCGCCAGGTTGAAGGTCACTGCCTTTAGCAGGTCCCGGCGGAAGGCGTCGTCGTCGCGCGTGTGCGGGGCGGCTGCTTTGACCAGGCGTGTCAGCCGGGACGGCGGGGCTGAACTGCCCTCGTATTTCGCTTCGCTGGCCAGTGCCAGGGCCTGGGTGAAGTCCTCCTGGTGGAGCCGGCAGCCGGCCGGCGCACGGTCAAAGCGGTCCACGATGATCGCCTGGCGTGAGCCGAACATCTCCAGCCGTGCCGTGGCTGCGGGGATTCCGGCCGCAGCCGCCGTCTTCAGCGCCCAGTCCTCGGCGGCGAGGAGGGCCGGGATGGACGACTCCAGAGGCTCGGGCTTGATGATGTGGGTGGATACAGCTCCACGGCCCGGCCATGCCAAGCCGCCGTCGTGCCGGGTCAGTAGCACCTTGGACTGGACCCCGGCGAGGGATGCGGTGATGAGAAAGTCATCGGGCAGGTCCCAGGTGGGGAGCGACCCGACTACCGTGGTGACTTCATCCTCGGTCATGGGAATGGCGGCGCCCGGTACGTCCGGGGCGTCCCCGGGTGGGAGGATTTGAACGTGTTCCGGCTAACGGGCAAGGACAGTGACAACAGGATGGAGCCGGAGCCGTACTCGGCCACAGTTGCCCGGTCGTACTGGTAGGACAGGCGAAGTCCGCTGCCTTTCAGTTCGCCGATCCGCGTGCCGCGAAGGAAGACGTCCAGGGTTTTGCGGGGGCTCACGGGCGGACCTGAAGCTTCGAAAACCGCGGGACGAGGGCGACGTCACGGCCAAGGACCCTAATGGCCTGCATGGCGACGACCAGGGACACGGCTTCCCCGCGTTCGAGCCGGACGATATTACGACTCTGTCATTGGTTCTCCCTCCGGGAGCGATGTTGGGCTCCGGGTGGCCTCTGCGAAAGCGTCGCGACGGTCTTGCCGGAGGACGACGGCGATCTGCTTGCGGATGTCGGCCAGGACCTCCTCGGCAGTGAGGCCTAAATATACTTTTGCCGTGATGTTGACGTGGATGATGGCTGAAATGACGCGGGCCAGGTCAAAAGCGTCGGCATGTCCTATGCCACCGTCGCGGGCCACCGTAGCTTGGATTCCTGCCTCCAGCCGGGCCGCCAACGCCAGGCCGTCGCTCCTGAACTGTTCGTTCGGGTCGCCGAAGACCAGCTCGTGCAGGTAGAAGCGCCCATTTTCTTTGTGTTCGCGGACGCAGACAATCACGGGCCGTATGAGTTCCAGAACCTCGTCGAGCAATCCCTGTCCCGCGGCGTTGGCTGCGGCCGTGAGACCCGCGTCGATGGCGGCCGCAAACTTTTCGTTCTGAACCATGATCAGCAACTCGGCTTTCGAGGACACATAGCAAAAGAGGGTGCCTATGGCGACGCCCGCCCGATCTGCGATCTCCCGGGTGGTCACTGATCCCGCGGCGCGTTGTGCGAAGAGCATCCGCGCAGCGTCCTTGATCCTGGCCTGCTTGTCCCGCCTGGCCCTCTCGCGGCGACCTGTTGGTGGGTGGTCGATGACTAGGCTCACCTCTCTTGACTCGCTTAACTGAGTGTGCTCATAATTGAGCATACTCGGGTATGTGGAGAATGGAAGACCGCAGGACTCCCTGATGGTTGCGACCTACGAATCCTCCGCTGCCAACCATGAACCGCCCCGCACCGACGACTTCACAGGCAAGGAAACACAGCAATGAGAGCTTTCTCTATTACTAAGTACAAGGGCGCGCTCCACGAGATCAACGCCCCCGAGCCCACGGTGGGAGAAGCAGACGTGTTGGTCCAGATCAAGGCAGCAGGACTCAACCAGCTCGATGAAAAGATCCGCGTGGGCGAGTTCAAACAGATCCTGCCCTACCAGCTGCCCCTCATTCTCGGCAACGACCTAGCAGGGACCGTCATTGCCGTCGGCCCAAAGGTCCGCAGCTTCAAGATCGGAGATGACGTCTACGGCCGTCCGGACGAGGACAGGATCGGCACCTTCGCTGAGCGCATTTCCGTGGCTGAGGCCGACCTGGCCCTGAAGCCTACTTCCATCATCATGGCAGAGGCAGGCGCACTGCCGCTGGTGGCACTGACTGCTTGGCAGGCACTGGTAGTCGAAGGCAACCTCAAACGGGGCCAGAAGGTCCTAGTCCACGCAGGTTCCGGCGGCGTTGGCTCCATCGCCATCCAGCTCGCGAAGCACCTCGGCGCCACGGTCGCGACCACGGCAAGTGGTGCAAATGCCGATTTCGTGCGGGAACTCGGAGCAGACATCGTCATCGATTACCGTACCCAGGATTTCGAAAAGGAAGTCCACGGCTACGACCTGGTTCTGGACAGCCTCGGCGGGAAGAACCTGGAAAAGTCCCTCCGCGTCCTACGACGCGGCGGAAAAGTCATTGGCATTGCAGGTCCTCCTGACCCTGACTTTGCTGCTGCTGCCGGCCTCAATGGAGTTCTGCGCCTGGGCGTCGCCGCACTGAGCAGTGGAATCCGCCGTCAGGCCAAAAAGCTTGGCGTGACGTACAGCTTCCTGTTCATGCGGGCCAGCGGAGACCAGCTCCGTGAAATCACAGCATTGATCGAAAACGGCGCAATCCGTCCCGTGGTTGGACAGGTTCATCCCTTCAACGACGCAGCCAAAGCACTCGGTGCCCTTGAAAAGGGTGGTATACGCGGCAAGGTTGTGCTCACCAACGCCTGATTCCACGCTCCCGCCCCTCACCCGTCATCCAAGGCCAAAGGATACACACCATGAATCGCTCCGGCACGGAACCCATCATCACCTCTTACGCGCAAGCCCCCACCCACACCATCACGGCGAACGGCGTCAGCTACGCCTACCGTGAACTCGGTCCCCGGGGCGGCATACCAGTCATCTTCTTTGTCCACCTCGCAGCAACACTGGACAACTGGGATCCCCGCATCGTCGATTCCATTGCTGCGAACCGCCACGTCATTACCTTCGACAACAAGGGGGTGGGAGCTTCCACAGGTCAAGTACCGGACACCATAGAGGAGATGGCCGAAGACGCCTACGCCTTCATCACGGCGCTGGGATTCGACGCCATCGATGTCTTCTCCTTCTCCTTGGGTGGCATGGTTGCCCAAGCCCTGGTCTCAGCCCACCCCGAGTTGGTCCGTAAGCTGGTCTTGACCGGAACCGGGCCCAAGGGCGGTAAGGATATGGACAAAGTTGCCGGCACCACCTACTACGACATTGTCAGGGCGGCCCTGACTCGGTCCGACCCGAAGGAGTTCCTCTTCTTCAACCGCGACACCGATGGCAAACGTGCCGCCAAAGCGTTTATCAAGAGGCTTGAGGAGCGTGCGGAAAATAGGGATGCTGCCATTAAGATCAAGGCCTTCCGGACGCAGCTGAAGGCCATTAAGACCTGGGGGCGCGGAACCGCAGCAGATCTCGGCAGATACACACAGCCCACGTTGATCGCCAACGGCGACAATGACCGGATGGTACCGTCGGTCCTCTCCGAAGACCTGCACCGCCGGATCAAAGCATCCGAACTGATCATCTACCCCAACTCAGGACACGGTGGAATCTTCCAGTTCCACGAAAAGTTCGCTCCGGTCGCCACTAAGTTCCTCACCAACTGACCATCAGCCACAAGGCATACGAAGGCCTCACGGAACTCCGCCTCCAGACATCCCTGCACCGGGCCCAACGGATGTGGGACACCCCGAACGTGGCCCACGACAACCCCAAGCAACGGGACTTTCATGGCCGCAGTGACCGCCCTGACCTACGTCAAAGACGGTGCCATCCTTCCCGAACCTCAAAGCTGACCCCGAAGAGCGGTCATGCTCCGGCACTGCCAAAGGTGATGAAACTGCCCTGCGATCTGTCGCCGAAGGGTCGTTTGCAACTGACGTCAGTCAGGGAGGATGACGCTGATCTGCGCCCGGATGTCCTCCGAAATGTCGTCAACGCTGGAAGTGACGTTCACACTTGCGGCCATGCTCAGGAACATGATCGCTGACACCACGCGCGCGAGGGTTGCAGCGTCACGTGTCCGATCTTGTCCGCTGCGGCGGAGCACCTCTGCGATGGCCTCCTCGGTCTGTGACACGATCGCGAGAGCCTCGGCGTGGCGAGGCTCCTCGGGGTCGCCGAAGACCATTTCACGAAGGTACGTGCGCCCGTTGTCGATTTGGACGCGGTTGCATTCCACAATCGGTCGGACGATCGCCAGCACCGCGTCTAAAGTGTGGGGGATACCTTCCGCCTTCGCGCGGCCACGCTGCAGCGCCTCGGTGTAGTGCGCGTTCTGAACCAGCAGCAGAAGCTCGCCCTTGGTCTTCGCGTACAGGAACAATGTGCCGGTCCCGATGTCAGCTTTGTCTGCGATCTGCTGGGTCGTGACTTCCTCGACGCCTTTTTCGGCGAAAAGTTCGCTGGCGGCGGCAGTGATGCGGTCCAGTTTGGCCTGCTTGTTCCGCTCGCGCCGACCAGTCGGCTGGGAGGCTAGAGTCATTGCGGTTTCTCCGGGAATAGATTCTGATCGCACTCAGTTATGAGTGTAGTCGCTAATGCATGGGCTCGGACAGGTGCTTCGTTCATTCTTCCACGAGGCACGTGGGGCATATGCCCCTTCGGGCGCAGAAGTGGCGTTCATGATGGATCGACGAAACGGACAACAAACCCCATGACTTCATCTTCCACTCTCTGGCAGCCGTTCACGCTGGGCAATGTCGAGCTTCCACATCGGCTGGCGCTGGCGCCAATGACACGCAGTCGCGCCAACCCCGACGGCACGGTAGGGGAGTTGGCCGCCGAATATTACGGTCAACGCGCGTCGTTGGGGTTGGTCATCTCCGAAGGTACGCAGCCCTCGGCGGATGGACAGGGCTACCAGAACACGCCCGGGATCTACACTCCAGAGCACGTGGAGGGCTGGCGGAAGGTCGCTGACGCGGTACGCACGGAGGGCGGGGCACTGTTTATCCAGCTGATGCATGCCGGACGGGTTGCGCATCCTGATAACACCCCGCATCACCGCCTGCCGGTCGCGCCGTCGGCGATTTCCGCCGGCCAGGATATCTTTACAGCGGCCGGTCCCCTGAAGACCCCGGTGCCCAGGGAGTTGGGCGCTGAGGACATCCAGGCCACCATCGCGGACTTCCGTCACGCGGCCGCTTCTGCGATCGCTGCCGGTGCCGACGGGGTGGAGATCCATGGAGCAAACGGCTACTTGCTGCACCAATTCCTGTCCCCGAACGCCAACCACCGGGAAGATGCCTATGGCGGGTCGGTGGAGAATCGGGCGCGGTTCGTTGTCGAGGTTGCCCGCGCCGTGGCGGATGAGATCGGTGCGGACCGCACAGGTATCCGCATTTCGCCGGCATTTCCGCTTGGCGGCATCGACGAGGGCGACGTCGGGGCGGTCCGCGCCCAGTACCTGCATCTTGTAGGCGAACTCGCCCCACTCAACCTCGCGTACCTGCACGTCCACCACATTGGGGACGACGAGCTGCTGCGGTCCCTGCGTGATATGTGGCCCACCGCCGTCCTGGTTGTGCGATATGGGCGCAGCCGCGAGCAGATCGCCGACGACATCGACGCCGGGCTGGCGGATATTGCCCCGCTCGGTCGGTTCGCGCTGGCTAACCCCGACGTCGTTGAGCGACTGCGCTCGGGCGCTGACCTGAACGACGTCGACCCGGCCACCCTTTACAGCGGCGGCCCGGCTGGGTACATCGACTACCCGGCACTCGCTCCCGCCTAGAACGCGCATCTGAACGTAGACCACCAGTTCCCCACCATCAGGAAGAAAAAGAACATGCCCTCACTGAACAACGCCGTCGTCCTCGTCACCGGAGCCAACGGTGGCATCGGCACCCACTTCGTCCACGAAGCACTCGCCCGCGGCGCTAGCAAGGTTTATGCCACGGCCCGTAATCCGCGCACCTGGGACGATGAACGCATCGTGCCGCTTACCTTGGACGTCACCGACCCGGCATCCATCCGGGCGGCAGTCGAGTCCGCCCCGGATACAACGGTGCTCATCAACAACGCCGGAGCGAGTACGCCAAGCCCCGGCATCCTGACCCACACCGATCAGGAGATCCGCAACAATGTGGAGACGAACTTCCTGGGGCCGCTTTTCCTCGCCCGGGCTTTCGCTCCGATCCTGTCCGCCAAGGAGCAGCCGGTGCTGATCGATATCCACTCCGTGCTGAGCTGGTACGCGGTGGCAGGGATCTATAGCGCAACCAAGGCGGCACTATGGTCCGCCACAAACTCTCTGCGTATCGAGCTCGCTGGCGAGAATGTGCACGTGGTGGGGGTTCACGTGGGTTACGTCGACACGCCCATGGCCGCGAACGCCGTCGAACCCAAGACCGCTCCCGCGGACTTGGTGGCAACAGTATTCGACGCCGTCCAGGCGGGCGCGTACGAAGTCCTCGCAGATGAGACGTCCGTGCAACTCAAGGCCGGGCTCAGTGCACCCCTGGAAGCCGTCTACCCGCAGCTGAAGTCCGTGGACGTCTGATATATCCGACGGCGGCGCCGTGACCGGGTTTCGACCTGGTCGCGGCGCCGCCTCGTGTGCAACAAAGAAAACGCAGTAAGGCTGCTTCGACTCTAAAGATCAGCAGCCACCCACCAGGACGCGACGGCGGCACTCACCGACCTGTCGTCGTCGAAACGCCTACGGCTTGTGCGCCGCCAACGCTCCCGTGGAGCATCAAACAGCGACATTGCTAATGCCCGAGAGGTGCGCTGCCAACTCCATAAGACAGAGGCCGGCGGTAGTTTGGATGGCCGCCGTGGCACGATCCAGCTGCGGCATGCCCAAGACTGGACTGCTTCGGCCCTTGGGTGGCGCGGAGTTTCCGCTACGGGCCCCCTATGGCCGGCTACTACGCCAGGCTGCGATCGTTCGGTTGATATAGGTCTCGACGCTGACGGTGACGTCGGTGCATGGGTCAAGCAGCCATTGCAGCCCGATCCCGTCAAGCACGGCGGTGACCAGACGAACCTCTATTTTGATTTCGGCCGGGGTGAGTGGTGCCACGTCGCCGGTATCGACAGCGTGCTGCAGATGGATGGCAAGGGTGGCGAGGTTGTCCGTATAGCGGTGCTGGATGAAGACGTGGGCCGGATGGGCCGGGCTGGAAGCCTCAGCCGCGATGGTGGTGAACAACTCGAGCAGCCCACGGTTGCTCAGGTGGGCAGTCATGACCTCAGGCAACCGGCGGAAATAGTCCAGCCCGACAACGCCGGCCAGGTTGGCTTCCACCGTTCGGCGGTCCCACTCCTGCAGCACCGCCGTCAGGAGTCCTTCTTTGCTGCCGAAGTGCTGGAGCAGCGTGGCGTGGGAGACCCCGACCCGCTCAGCGATGGTCCGGATCGAGCCGCCAGCGTAGCCGTACTCGCCGAAGACAGCGATCGCCGTGGCGACTATCTGTTCCCGCCGCCGGATCCCTGTGCGGTAGGGACCCCGCGCGTTAGTCCCTGTGCTGTTTGGCATGCGCACCACCCTCTCATACTCCGTTGACCAAAACCTACCACTCGGTTATAGTTTATCGCCACGGCAGCAGCGGACCACACGACTTACCCGAGGAGAGCAATGACCGACACGCAAGTGTGGTTCATCACCGGCATGGGCGAGGGATGGCTGTATTCGCCCACGAAAACGCCTGACCGGCGACAGCACGGCGGCTACACCGCCCGCTAGCCCCGCCCCTCATCATCACGGAAGAGAAAGGAAATTTGCTGATGCAGTACTCCATCCTCGGCTCAACCGGCGTCAGGGTGTCCCGCATCTGTCTGGGCACCGCCACCTTCGGGGTCGCCCCCACCACACAGGACGCCAACAGGGTCGTCGGCGCCGCCATCGACCTCGGCATCAACTTCGTCGACACCGCCGACGTCTATGGCAACATGCCGGTCTTCGACCGGCCCGGTGCCCCGGCCGCCGCCGAACGTGAACCCGCTGAGCAGATCCTCGGCCGTGCGCTCCGCGGCCGCCGCGACGAAATGGTGATCGCCACCAAGTCCAACGGAATCGTCGGGCGCGACGTCAACGACCGTGGCCTGTCACGCCGCCACATCTTTCGTCAGGTCGAGACCAGCCTGCGCCGCCTGGAGACCGACTACATCGACCTCTACTACGCCCACGACCCCGACCCCAACACGCCGTTGGAGCAGACCCTCGCGGCATACGACGACCTGATCCGGCAGGGCAAAATTCGTTACGTCGGCTTGTCCAACCACCCCGCCTGGCAGGTCGCACAGGCCCTGTGGATCGCGGACGACCGCCGGCTGAATGCGCCTGTGGCCGCCCAGGTGAAGTACAACCTCCTCGATCGGGCCGTCGAACGCGAACTCGCGCCCGCCTGCCAGCAATTCGGGCTGTCCATCGTCCCCTACGCGCCGTTGCACGGCGGCCTGCTCGCCGACCTCCGGGTTCTCGACCGCGATGTCTCCGGCGACCAACGCTTCGCCGGAGCAGGGTTCACCGACGCCGAGATCGCCGTCGCCCGGGAGACCGAGCGACTCAGCCGAGCATGGGGCCTGGAGCCGTACCAGGCCTCGCTGGCCTGGCTGCTGTCCCGCCCGGCCGTCGCCTCGGCCATCGTTGGTGCCGAGACCCCCGAAGAGCTCCGCGCCAACGCCACAGCAGCCGACATCGAACTCGAACAGGCGCAGCTCGACTCGCTCACCGCGTTGGCCAGCCAAGCCGCAGCCTTCCATCACCGTGCCGGTGACGGACCGGAACGGCCACCCGCCGCCACCGGAACGGCCTCCATCGACTGAGGTACTCAACCTGGCAGCCGGGAAGCGAACCGGTCATGCCCGTAGACCAACCGCCGTTCGCTAACGCACCGACCATAACCGGCCGAGCCACCGTGCTGGAACAGATAACGACCCTGCTCGGCAAGGTCAAGTCGCTGGCCCACCCACTGACCAACGTCTGGCAGGACGAAGGTGGAGTGGTTATCTTCTCAACTGACGAACGAACGAACGAGAGGACCCTTGTGGCTCGCATCCTGATTACCGGTTCCGCCCAAGGGCTTGGACGGGCCGCGGCTGCCGCCCTGCTCGACGACGGGCACCAGGTCATCCTGCATGCTCGCACGAGCGAGCGGATGGCGGCCGTCAAGGACCTCCTTGACCGCGGGGCACAGGCCGTGGTGGGCGACCTCGCCAAGCCCGAGGAGGTGCGCGCCCTGGCCGAACAAGCAAACGCCTTGGGCCGCTTCGTCGCTGTGATCCACAACGCCGGAGTCATCGGCGGGCCCTCCCTGCTGCCGGTGAACGTCGTGGCTCCCTTCGTGCTCACCGCGGAAATGGAACGGCCTGACCGGCTGATTTACCTGAGCAGCAGCATGCACCGCGGCGGCCGCGCGGATCTCGCCGGGGTCGACTGGAGCGGGGGACGGGAGTCCCGTTCGTACTCCGACAGCAAACTGTTTGTCACTGCCCTCGCGGCGGCCGTTGCAAGGTTGTGGCCCGAAGTGAGCGCGCACGCCGTGGATCCCGGCTGGGTGCCGACCCGGATGGGCGGGCCGGGAGCCAGCGATGACCTTCGCCTCGGCCATGTCACGCAGGCCTGGCTCGCGGCGGCCGGGAACCCGAAAGCTCTCCGGAGCGGTCAGTACTGGCACCACCAGAAAACCCAGACACCGCATCGGGCGGTACGTGATGAACGCTTCCAGGCTGCGCTCCTCAGCTCACTTGCCGACTACACGGGAATCACGATCCAAGAAGGACCAAAATGACGAAGGGGAGACGTCGCGACCTAGTGTCATGGGTGACCATGGCTGACACCTGGGGGTGCCTCTATGGTTTTCGTCAAGCGGCTGAGGGCAGCCGGAGTTCGTAGAAGGTGCCGTCTCTGGTTGGCCCCGACCACTGACACCGTTTTGCTGATCCAGGGCGTCGATGATCTCGCCGGCAAGGCGTTCACCCATCCTGGGTGCGAGCTTTGTCAGCCGGTTCCCGATCCTGCGCCGGCATGGCGGAGAGCTTCGGGGGTCGGCCAGGACCGCAGCAAATCCAACACGGCCGGGCTGTTCGTCGGCGATCTGGATGGATCGCAGCGTGTGCGGCATGGTGCGGGAGATTGTTTCAGGGAGAAAAGCATAATGTTGGACGGTGAACAGTACGAGGGACTTTAGCTCCGGCCAAGAGGCCGCCAATGATCATCGCGTCCTGGTCTTCGGGCGCCTTCTGGGGGCGGCGAACCGGCTGGAGTTTCTTCTTGGCCGCGACCTGGAGCAGGAGTTTGGCATCAGCCATTCCCTCTTTGAGCTGCTTCTCCTGGCAGGACGGGCTGGCGACGCGGGAATTCCGGTGCGTGACATCGCTCAGGCGCGGGTGTTGACGTCAGGCGGAGCCACGCGGCTGGTGCAGCGCGCGTCAGTGCTAGGCCTTATTGAACGGAAGAACTCCGTTTCCGATGCCCGCGTCCAGCTGATCCGCCTCTCCGCGCATGGCGAAGATTTGCTCCTCAAGGCCAGCAGCCGCCACGTGGAAAATATCGAACGGTACCTGCTCGACCTGCTCTCACCTACAGAGGCCGAGGTGTTCTCGGAGGCCATCAAAAGGATCAGCAAGAATGCTGCGCAGGAACTGCCAGTCATGCCGTGAACGAATTGGGCGGAACCATCGGAAATAGCTGACTAGTCAGCTATTGTTGGATCTTAGTGAGCGTGCCGTGGCGCGACTCGCCTCGGGGTGTTCCCGGGGGCATCCGAGAAAGGTTCACCAGCATGTCACTGAATTTTGAGGTCTTCGATCTCGACTTCCCCGCAGGTTCACCCAATAAGTCAGCGACACTGATTACCGGCCCGTCCAAGGCAATGCTTGTGGACGCAGGCTTCACCCGGGCCGACGGCCACCGTCTCGTTGCGGCCGTCCTGGACTCCGGCAAAGAACTGGAAACCGTCTTCATTAGCCACGCCGACCCCGACTACTACTTCGGTCTGGAAGCCATCGCCGTTGCGTTCCCGAATGCCGCAATCCTGGCGACCCCGATAGTCATCGAGCACATCCAGGCAAGCTTCGAAGGCAAACTCAAAGCCTGGGCAGCCCTGGGCGCCAACCTCCCGACCCGCCTGGCAGCAATCGCGCCCCTGACTGCAGGCGCAATCGAACTCGACGGGTACCTCTTCGAACTTCGCGGCGGGTCTGACCTGCTTCCTGACAGGCACTACCTCTTCAATGCAGATCAGAAAGCAATTGTCGGCGGAGTCCTGGTCTTCCAGGAAGAACACGTCTGGACCGCAGACACCGCCACCCCCGAACAGCGCTCGGCATGGGTCGACCTCCTTGACCAGATGCAGGCCTTGAACCCGGAGATCGTGGTCGCGGGCCACCGGCTGCCCGGAACGGCCAACGATGCCACGTGCATCGACTACACGCGGTCCTACCTCCAGGAATTCGAACGGATACTCGCCCGCTCAGCCGATGCCGCGGCCGTCACTGCCGGCCTGATCGAACGCTACCCCAACGCCGGGATGCTGATCGCCGCGCAAATCGGGCCGAAGGTCGCCAAGGGGGAAATGACATGGGGCTGAACGACGCAACCGGTCCCGGCATCTCAACTGCACCCCGCGACGTCGTCCGCCGGCAGTATCTGGCATCAGCAGCAGGTGACCTCGAAGCGCTCCGCGCCACGATGGCCCCTGATGTCGAATGGACTGAGATGGCCGGCTTTCCCCTTGCAGGGACCTACCGCACGCCCAGCGAAGTCACGTCCAACGTCATGGAAATCCTCGGAATAGACTGGGAGGCGTGGGCGGCCCATGACGACGACTACATCGTCGAAGGTGAAAACGTCGTCGTCCTCGCCCGGTACACCGCCAAACACCGGGCAACCGGGAACCCCCTGAACGTCCGCGTGGCCCACCATTTCATCGTCCGCGGCGGACTTATCGTACGCTTCGAACAATTCGTCGACACCGCAAAAGTTGCCGAAGCGAGCCTGCCCGCGGACAGCTGACCAAATCCGCTTAGGTTCTGACGGCGCCAACGCCAAAAGAGTCGGCCTCTCACCGGAAGCCGAGGGCAGTCCTGGCTGGAGCGTTGCGCAGTAGCGTGACGGGTCCGACCTGGTCGATTGCGAAATCATCGAGGAGCGAGCCGTCACTGGCCCATGCCTGTGACGACATGACCAAGCCGAATTTTCTTCGAGGATCTTCCGCGGATAGCTGCCTTCTGCGAACCAGGTGCTGTTAGGGCGCCGCGACGAGCGCCTGGGGGGCAGCCTGCTTCATCCGTGTCTGTAGCCAGCGCAGCTGGGTGGAGGTTTGTGCGTCGCACTGCCGAACGACGGCGAGCAGCTCGTCGTCGCGCAAGGCGGATCCGGCTTGTTTCACCATGGTCCAGGTGATGTCCACGAGGCAGGCCAGAAGATACAGGTCTTGGAGGTCGCGCAGGAGGCCGACCGGTCCGCTGCGTGTGGTGGACAGGCCGTCGGCGTGAAGCCGTTCGGGTTCGTTGCCCGGGGTGACTTCACCATATCGCTGTCTTAATGGCTCGAGAAGGTCCCGGTGGTGGTCGCATTGGCTGGCCAGGGTGTGGCACAGGAAGTGAATGTCAGGCTCGATGCCGTGGCCTTGGGCCACCTGGCGGAAGGATTCGGCCAGTGTCTTTTCGGCTTGGCGGAGCATGCCCAGATAAATGTTGAGGTTCATGGGCGGCGCTCCTGGGCGTTGGTGTTGGGATCGAGGAACTGGCCCGGCATCCGTGGGAAGGTCTCGGTGGCTTCCCCGTCCGGACCCCCTGCTGTCGGCGGGACCTGCTGGGCGCCGGAGTGGTCGGTGGGCCTGGACGCTGTGGTTGTCGGCGCTGGCGCGGCACCGGAGGCGTCAGCGATCTTCTGCACTTTTACTGCCGCATTTTTGAACATCGGTTGCTTGGACACGGGGTCCCAGTCGGTCAGGGTCAGTTCGTTGGCTGCTGTCGGGTGCTGGCCGGGGCTGCCGCCGGTGTCCCAGTATCCGTAGTGGAACGGGGCGAACACGGTGCCGGGCCGGATCCCGCTGACCCGGGCCGGGACTTCGATCAGGCCACGCCGGGAGGATACCCGGACCAGGTCGCCCTCGGTGATGCCGAGCCTGTCCGCATCAACGGCTGCCAGTTCCACCCACGGGCCGGGCGCGGCGGCCGAGAGCTGCCGGGACCTGCCGGTCTTGGTGCGGGTGTGGAAGTGATATGCGGTACGGCCAGTGGTGTACCGGAACGGGTATTGCCCGTCGGGGTCCTCGTGCGGGGGATGGTAGTCCGCCGTCTTGAGGAAGGCCCGGCCGTCCGGGGCCTGGGCACGAAAGGCCTGCTCACCGACGGTGGCGCCGGTCAGCAGATCGTGGCCATAGTCTTCGCAGTAGTCAGGGTCCGTCGGGAATGTACCGTCCTCGTATAGCCGGGTCCTGCCGTCAGGGTTGTCCTCATTGCAGGGCCAGGGGATTCCGCTGCCGCCGCGCAGTCGCCCGTAACTGATGCCCGTGTAGTCGCAGGGCCGGCCGCGCGAGCAGGCTTTCCACGCTTCGAACGCGTCCTCCGGTCCGCTCCAGGGCAGTAGCGGTGTGCCGTCCCGGGTGGTGAATCCCATCCGGCGGGCGTAGTCGAGAAAGATGTCGAGGTCGCTTCGGGCGTCTCCGGGCGGATCGACAGCCTGGTCGGAGAGATGGACGGTGCGGCTGGCGTTGGTGAACGTCCCGGTTTTCTCACCCCAACCCGCCGCCGGGAGGACCACCTCCGCGTACTGTGCTGTCTCCGTCAGATACAGGTCCTGGACCACGAGGAAGAGTTCCGGTTTGGCGAGGATGTCCCTGATCCTGGGCAGTTCCGGCATGGACACGGCGGGGTTGGTGGCGGAGATCCACAGCAACCCGATGGAACCCTGCTCTGCGTACCGGAAAATCTGCATCGCATGCGTCGGCGGTGCCCAGTCCGGGATGATCGCCGGGTCCACGTTCCAGAGTTCGGCAAGCTCGTCAACGTGTTGTGGGTTCTCCCAGTTCCGGAACCCCGGCAGGTCGCCGTCCGCGCCGCACTCCCTGTTGTTCTGCGCCGTCGGCTGGCCGTTCATTTGCAGGATCCCGCAGCCCGGCCGGCCCAGCATGCCTCGCAGCAGGTGCAGGTTGTTGACCTGACAGGAGGCAGCTGTGGCCTGCGAGGACTGATAAAAGCCCTGAAGGACCGTGGACAGAACCCTGCCTGAGGTGCCGAAAATCCGGGCCGCTTCCTCAACGTCAGCGGCCCTGACATCACAGACGACCGCGGCGGCTTCGGCCGTCCAGGGCGCCACTGTCTCGCGGAGGGCCTCGAGCCCAAGGGTGTGGTTCTGTACGTAGCCGGGATCGTCCCAGTGGTGGTCAAGGATTTCGTGGGTTAGTGCGTTCATCAGGGCGAGGTTGGTTCCGGGGCGGAGAGCGAGGTGAACGTCCGCGTGGCGCGCGACTTCAGTGTCCCTGGGGTCGATGCACACCAGCTTCGGCCGGTCCTGGCCTGCCAGACGATCCAGAATCCGCGACCACAGCACCGTCTGGGTTTCAGCCATGTTGTGACCGTAGAGGAAGATGGCGTCGCAGCTATCGATATCCTCGTACGCTCCAGGCTGCCCATCGGCACCGAAGGTCTCCTTCAGGGCCGCCGCTGCCGTGGCCGTGCACAGGCGCGTGTTGCCGTCCATGTGCGGAGTGCCGATTCCGGCCTTGCCGATGACAGCGAGAGCGTAGTACTCCTCAAGAAACAGTTGGCCGCTGGTGTAGAAGCCGTGGCTGAGCGGCCCCCGTTCGCGCAGCAATTCGGTGCTGCGCCCGACGATCCTGTTCATGGCAGTGTCCCAGTCGCACTCCACCAGCTTCCCCTTGGCGCGGATCAGCGGCCTTGTCAACCGCTCCCGGCTGGACATGCCCTGCCGGCTACCGAAGAGACCCTTCGGCCCCAGCCTTCCATGATTGACCAGGTCCGCCGCTCGCCCGCGGATGCCGACCATCGCTCCGTCCTTGACCGCGATATCACAGGCGCAACCGTTGCTGCACAACACGCACGCCGACTGCACCCACGAGTCCACCTCATCTTCAGCCACCGCCGCGTCGAGTGCCTGGTCAACGCGGATCGGCCAGTGCCCGTCACGAGCATAGGGTGTCCGTGTCCCCCAAATATTCGCAATCCGGTCCACCACGGGCCCTCCTTTTTCGCTGTGCCGCCAAGTTGGGTGCTGCAAGCCTTACAACAGAATTATCAGCACCCTTATGATTAGTCCATAGCGTTGCCAACCCTGGCGGCCGCCGACCGCGTGCCCAGACCGGGCGAAGCGGGCCGGTCGACGAGAAAGGCATGATCATGAACGCGGGACAGCACGGTAGCAATACAGGCGGCAGGAGCGAGACAGGCGGCGAACGTTCGTTGGCGGCTTACCTGCACAGCCACTTGATCGCCGCGGCGGCCGGTGAGCGTCTCTTCAAGCAGGCCGCCAAGTCCTGGGAGGACTCGCCCCACGGCCAAACCCTTGGCCGGCTATGGCTGGAAGTAACTGACGATAAAACGGCCCTCCAGGGCATCACCGACGGTCTTGGCCTAACCGTCCCCGCCTATAAAGAGCCTTTCGCCTGGATCGGCGCGCAAGTTGCTTCCCTTGGCCCGCTCAATCCGCTGCACTCAAGGACAGGCGCTCCCGGTCAGCTGGAGCTCGAAGCCCTGATCAGCGCGGTAACCGGCAAGTCACTTCTCTGGAAGACATTGGCCCTCCTCGCCCGCAGCGATACACGCATCGGGCAGGAGAGGGTCACCAACCTGCTGGCACGCGCGACTGGGCAGCTCCGCGAACTCGAGGAGATTCTCTTGGAAACCGCTGCGGAACGGTTTACCGACGCAAGCCAGTGACGACGCCGGACAGAAAGCCACGTCATTGTCGGGGTCGACACCGGGGATATCGGCTCTGACGACTTGCGTGGTGCCGTCCCGGTATTCCTCAATCCGTAGCCAGGAGTCAGTTTCGCCCTGTAGGAAGCGGCGGACGTGCCCGGGGACTTCAAAGCCACTGCGGGGCGAAATGTTGTCCATCCGTTGGCGGGCCTACGGATCCAGCGGATAGTCAGGCCGTTGCCGGGTAGCTGGCCAGGATGTAGTCCGCTGCGGCCGGACCGATCATCCGCCGTCTGCTGGTGCGCAGATCGATCCCGCGGCGCTTCATCGCGGACCGGAAGGCGATGTCGCTTACGGGGGTGATGTTCTGGAGCAGGCACCAGCTGGTGTACAGGCCGTAGAGACAGTCCGGGCCCAGGGGCCAGCAGGTTTCATCCGGAACGGTGGCGTCGAGGAGGAATCGTTCGAAGTGCGAGGTGGCCATTTCGGGCTCTTTTCCGCGGGTGCATCAGTGTGCCACCGTTCGGCTACAGCGGCTCTCTTTGCCGCCGTGCACCCGGCGGTAAAGGGTCCCCACCCAGGAAGGGTGAACAGGACTGATATGAATTTACAAAATGTCGGCGTGCCTGTCCAGAGCACGAAGCGGCGCACCACGGAGCGTTTGACCTGACAGGATGGCGCCGCCATCTGGGGTGTCCACGAAGTCACCGGGCAGGATCTAGCATCCAATGCGGAACGTTCCTCCAAGGAGTACTCCAATTGCAATCCTCAGCCGGGCGCCTCAAAGGGGCGCGCCGCGTCCTCGCCAACTTTCATACCTAGAGCTTCTATGTTTGATACCCTTCAGTTCTAGGTATAGGAGGCGCGGTGCGCATTGATAAAGACCTGGTCGCTGCATCGGCCACCCCGCTTGTTCTGGGCATCCTGTCGGACGGGGACCTGTATGGCTACGCAATACTCAAGCGGGTGAGTGAGCTGTCAGGCGGTGGCATGCAGTGGACCGAGGGGATGCTCTACCCGCTGCTGCACCGACTCGAGCGGCTCGGCTTCGTATCGTCGTTGTGGGGTACTTCCGACGCCGGGCGCCGGCGCAAGCACTACGCAATCACGCCAACGGGCCGGGAAGCACTCGCCGACCGGCAGGAGCAGTGGACCGTCGTCGCAGACGCGCTGCGCCAGGTGTGGCAGACCACGCCCCGGTTCCCTGCCTCGGTGGAGGGGTGGGCGTAATGGAGTCACACGCTGAGCTGGAGGCCCAGATCGACCGGTGGCGCGGATTTGTTCAGCGTAGCCAGGCGATCTCCCCCGCGGACGTTGTCGAGCTGGAGGACCACCTGCGCGAGCAGATTTCCGACCGGCGAGCGACCGGCCTGGATGATGAGGAGGCTTTCCTGGTCGCCATCAAGCGCCTAGGCAACCTCGACGCGGTCTCCCACGAGTTTGCCCGCGAACACTCCGACCGGCTGTGGAAGCAGCTCGTCCTGGTTCCGGAGGGTTCCGACGACGCCGGCACGCCACCCTGGCGCGAGCTGGCAGTCGTCCTTGCACTGGCTGTCGGGGCGGGCCTGGCGGTCAAGGCTGGCCTTGCATGGATCAACGGAGGCGAAGCACTGATGCGCAACGTCGGCCTGCTCGTCTTTCCTTTCCTGGCCGCGTACTTCATGTGGAAGCGCCGATTCTCCGTGGCGGTGACGGTGACACTGTTCGTCCCCTTCGCCGTTCTGGCAGTCGCGCTCAACCTCTACCCGTTCGCGTCAGGCGGATCCACCGGGACGCTCGCCGCACTCCACGCCCTGGTAGTCCTGTGGCTGCTGGCCGGAGGGGCCTACGTCGGAGGGAGGTGGCGGTCGGACCGGCGACGCATGGACTTCGTCCGGTTTACCGGTGAGCTTGCGATCTACTTCACGCTACTCGCGCTCGGGGGCGCCGTCCTGATCGCGCTCACACTCGCCACCCTCCGGATCATTGGCGCCGACTTCGAACCGGTTCTGGAAGACTGGATCCTGCCGTTCGCGGTGCCCGGGGCGCTTGTGGTCGCGGGCTGGCTCGTCGAAGCCAAGCAGCAGGTCGTCGAAAACATCGCGCCCGTCCTCACGCGCGTGTTCACGCCCTTGACGGTTGTCATGCTGCTGGGGCTTCTGCCCCTGCTTGCCACCGCGGGTGGCTTCGTCGACATCGACCGGAATCTGCTCATCCTCATGGACGCAATCCTCGTGCTCGTGCTCTGCCTGCTGCTCTACTCGATTTCCGCCCGCGACTCACTCGCTCCTCCCGGGCTGTTTGATGCCCTGCAGTTGGTCCTGGTGGCCGGGGCCCTTGGTGTCGATGCCGTGATGTTGACGGCGATGATTACGCGCATCGCCGAGTTCGGCTACAGCCCCAATAAGATCGCCGCGCTTGGCCTAAACGTTGTACTTCTGGTCCACCTGTTCGGGGCGGCATGGCTCGCCGTCGGATTCCTGCGCGGCCGGCGACTGTTCACCGCCGTCGAGCGCTGGCAAACACGATACCTGCCGGTCTACGGCGCCTGGGCCGCCGTCGTAGTTCTGCTCTTCCCGCCCCTGTTCGGGTTCGCCTAGTCCTTGGCCCCCGGCTTGACGCCGTTTGAACACGTCCTTACGCGTCGAAGTGCGTCCTGACTGTTGGGTCCTGTGAAAGCGAAGCGACCACTGATGCGGCGATGTCCCGGAGTTTGACGTTGCGGGTGCTGGAAGCGATTTTCAGGATCTTCATGGCCGTCTCCTGGCTGCAGCGGTTTTGCGCCATGATGGCGCCGGTCGCCAGATCGATGGTCGTCCGGGATTCCATAGCAGCAGTGAGGTGGGCTTTCGCCTCGGCCAGCTGGCTGATCCGCACGGCCAGGCGCAGTGCTTTAGAGGCATGATATGAATACGTTTCGACCATGCTGATGTCGTCACCGGTGAAGCCATGGGACCGGGTGGAGTACAGGTTAAGGCCGGCTTCCGCTTCCCCCGCAAGGAGCAGCGGCACGGACAGGCTGGATCCTACTCCCGCCTCCAGCGCGGCCGCGGTGTAGGCGGGCCAGCGGTCGTCGCTAGTCAGGTCAGGGATATGCACGACGAGCTGCCGGCGGATCGCTGTCAGGCAGGGCCCATCGCCGCTACTGTATTGGGTTTCATCCAGGCGGCTCGCCTTTTCTTCGCTACTGGCGACGGTCACTGGTTTCTTTCGCTGAATCAGCGTGATGCTACAGAAGGCAGTGGCCGGGTCGGCCAGGGTGACGGCGGAGAACTCGGCGAGTTCGTCCAGCATCTCCTTCACGTCCGAGGTTTTCAACACAAAATCCTGCAAGTGGTCGACGACGAGATCCGGGGGCAGCAGCTGTGGTTGGTTGGCGATGACTGGCCTCATTCCGCATTGTGCCCTGACAACAACCCTTGACGGGGGCACCGGAGGACGGCGACGCAGCGCGTGCGGCTGTCTTTTGAGTATGCTCCGCCTCTCCTGCGATAGCCAGCAGGTCCCCGTTGCCACGGCCTGGTACCGCTGCCGGACCAGATGCTGTCTCCCTAAACAACAAACTGGGGATCGCCCGGGACGGTCGCGCGAAGGGACGAACCGCGGAAGAAGCCGGCCGCCTCGTCGGCTGGAGCCGCGCAACGCCCTACCGCCATCTACACACCGGGTTTCGGCGGCAGCCCAGTCAACTCCTTGCATGGCATCTCGCCTCCACCACCGGAGCGAGTGTTCTGCCGTTGATCCTTTTGTGGCTCCCTCATTACATACTCCTGCTGGCACGCCTTCATGGGGCCGCAAGTTTTGTGTGACCTGACCGTCAACCCCGCCAACCGCTCACCGAGACGGTGATCGGATACCGGTTTATGCCTTAGGTACGCGCGCGGGTGCCCGGATCAGCATCTCAAATCCTTTGGGACAGGCACCGGGCATGGAGGGTTCCAGGGCCAGGAGTTACCGTTACCCGCATCAGGTCCGGCACGTGGCGGGAATTTTCGGTCGGGGCCGGCGTTGGGTCTGAGTATGAAAGCAATCGTGTATCGTGCCACCGGCGATCCGTCTGTTCTCGAGCTCGCCGACCGCGAGAGCCGCGACCCGGGCCGCGGGGAGGTGCGCGTACGGATCATGGTCTCCGCGGTGAACCCCACCGACTGGAAGTCGCGCCGCGGCGCCAAACCGGGCGAGCCCTTGCCCTTCGCGGAGGTCGTGCCGAATCAGGACGGCGCCGGAGTGGTGGACGCCGTTGGACCCGGCGTCGGGCATCTCCGCGTCGGTGACAGGGTTTGGCTGGCCCTGGCCGCCTACCAGCGTGCCGACGGCGGGACAGCCCAGGAGTTCGCCGTCCTGCCGGCCGAGCGGGTCTTTCCGCTGCCGGAGAACGCCGGGTTCGATCTCGGCGCAAGCCTGGGCGTTCCCGCGATCACCGCCCACCGGGCCCTGACCATCGCCGAGGACGGCCCGCGGCGGCTGCACCCGGGAACCTTGGATGGCAAAGTGGTTCTCGTCGCGGGAGGGGCCGGCGCCGTGGGCCATGCGGCGATCCAGCTCGCCAAGTGGGCCGGCGCCGTTGTGATCACGACCGTGAGCGGGCCGGCGAAGGCTGCGCTGGTCACGGCTGCCGGCGCCGATCACGTCATCAATTACCGGGAAACTGATGCTGCCGCGGAGATCCGCCGCATCGCTCCCGAGGGCGTTGACCAGATCGCGGAGGTGGCACCCGCGCAGAACGCGGAACTTGACCTGGCAGTGATCCGCAACCGCGGCTCTATCGCGGTCTACGCCAACAACGGCGGCGATCAGATGAGCCTGGACGTGCGCAGGCATTTCAGCCTCAATGTCCGCTATCAGTTCGTGCTGCTCTACACCGTTGGCATGGCGGCGGTGCAAGCCGCCGCCGAGGACATCAATGCGGCCATCGCCGCCGGCGCCCTTCCGGTGGGAGAAGCCGCAGGTCTGCCGCTGCATCGCTTTGACCTGGCTGACACGGCTGCGGCCCACGCGGCGGTGGAAGAGAGCATCATCGGCAAGGTGCTGATCGATGTGTCAGCGGGCTGACCGAGAACGCATCGGGAGCCTCGCGGGAGTCATCACGCCGTGCAGCCGAGGAACTGAGCGGGCCGAGCAGTCCGTGCGGCGGACGGGGAGCGATCCAGAAGGCCTCGGCCTCCGGATCTAGGTCCCGGCCCCCGGTTTCCGGAGCGAGGAACCCGGCGGCCGAGCCCCTCACGGCATGGCTTATCAGGATTTTTATGCACCATACGTCGAAAGCGCCTCTGGCACTAGGCCATGATGATGAGACGAACTGAGTCGTTGATCGACCGCGGCAGGTGATGCTGCCCTTCTCGGAATACGGCTCCCTTCAACCCCGAGGCCGACGAGAAATATCGTCATGATGGTCCCGGGCGGTGCTGAGCTACTGAGTAGCCGATGCCAGCGTCACCCTCACACTCTCTGGCATAGTCGAGCACGCATCAGGGTTGTTCCGCTTTGCCCTATGGTCAGCTGCTTGATCGGTGATGCCGATTGTCCCGACGGCTGCCTCCCAGCCGCCGAGTCCTTCCAGCTGTCCGGGTATCCGGACGTTAGCCGCTTCCTTGACGTTTTTCCAGACCAAGCTATCTACTTCCCTGTTGAGGTAGATGCCGCCGTCCTTCAAACGCCGTACCCGGTTCGGAAAAGGCAAGACGCCAATTAACTGCGCGGCCTCATACGGCGTCATCTCGAATGGGGCATGGCCAAAGTAGTACCAGGTTGCCGCGCAGATGCCGTAGAGATTAGGGCCGAACTGTGCATAGTTGAGGTACAGCTCCAAGATGCGCCTGGGCGACAGCGTTAGACTGAACTCAGCGGCAAGGCCGGCCTCCAAAGCCTTTCTAAATGCGTTCTGATCCGGCCATAGATAGATGTTCTTGGCGAGCTGTTGGGGGATGGTTGAACCGCTGGGATCTTTCCCGCCCTCCAGAAATGCCATAACCCTGGCGTTGAAGTCATCGAGATCGAAGGCGCCCTCGCGGGTGCCGAGCTGCTGATCCTCATGGGCGATTGTCGCCGCCAGAACATACCGGCTCATGTGGTCGATCGAGACGAACTGGTACGCAACCGGCTCGCCTTCCTGCAGCATGTAGGAGGTGCGCGGGGGAGTGAGCCAGATGAACGAAACGGCCGCAGCTTCTGTGATGATGACCAGGGCGACGACGAGTTTGAGGAACCAGTCAGCGACTTTCAAGACGCACCCTTTAATCTTCCTCGTAGATAGTTCATGAGGAAAGGATGAACCAAGGGTCTGACAATGCGTGAAGCGTTTTTTCTAAGTTCAACGCTGATCGCCGGACTGCGTACTGAGGTACTGCCTCGACGAATCCTAGGGCGACGTTTCCCTGGCCAAGAGCACCGCGGTCCTGTTCAAATTCCGCCGACCTCCTCGTCAAGAAGATCGAAGACCGCGCCCTCGACATCAAGGTCAGGAACGGCACTGAGGCCGATGCGGATATGGGCCCTGTGATCAGCGCCGAATCCCGCGAGTTCATCGTTAGGCGCGAGTTCATCGTTAGGACTGTCACGGAGACCGAGCCGGGCGTGGAGATCTTCGGTCCCGTCCGGTGGTGGTCCGGGTGGAGGACCTGCAGCAGGCATCAACCTGATCAACGCCAGCCCGTTCGGAAACGGAACCGCAATCTTCACCTCATCGGGGGAGCTTCGTACAACTTCCCGTCCAACTAAGGATTACGTCGGGGAACCGCGCTTGCTTCTGCGGTTCCCCGACGGGCTCCAGTTCGCATTGTGAGTTGGACCCGGCACAGCCTACTTTCGGGCCGGCAGCACGAGCTCGCCGGACTTGTCCGTTGACAAGGCGAGGGAGGAGATGAACCGGGGTTCGCCGTCGGGCCCGTCCTGACCTGAGCGGAGCATGTCCGGGCGTTCGAACTCAAGTCCCGTGACGTGGCAGAGCAGTTTTGTATCGCTCGGGTTGCCGTCGGCGTCGAACATTGGCAGGTCAATGCCGTCGTCCGTGCGCCGAAGGTAGTAGCGGCCCTGCGTCGCCAGCGCGAGGACTGGCGGGAGTATGAGCGCCAACGCCACGGCGAAAATCGGGGAGTACGGCTGGACCCCGGCGCCGAACGCCCCGAAGAACACGGCGATGGAAACTCCGGCCGAGACCAACATGGACACGAAGCCAACCGGATTCACTGCGTGGAGCATGCCGCGGCGGAATTCGGGTACCTTCGGCGAGATCTTCAGCAGGTACTTGTTGATGGCGATATCCGAGGCCACTGTTACCACCCAGGCCATGGCGCAGTTCGCGTAGAAGCCGAGGATCGTATTCAGGAATTCGAACATGTTTGACTCCATGAGTATCAGCGCGATGACCAGGTTTACCACCACGAACACCATGCGGCCCGGGTAAGTCTTGGTGATACGGGTGAAGCTGTTGGTCCAGGCCAGCGAGCCTGAGTAGGCGTTGGTGACGTTGATTTTGATCTGTGAAATGACCACGAGCACCACGGCGAGGGACATCGCCAGCCACGCGGGCATCATCTCCTGGTACACGCCAAGGAACTGGTGGACGGGCTCGTTGGCGTGGACGGATGCTGCGGGATCGAGGGTGGCAATGAGGTAGATGGCAATAAACATGCCAACGATCTGCTTGATGGCGCCGAAGATGACCCAGCCCGGTCCGGCGAGGATCACAGCACGCCACCAGGCGCCCTTGTTTTCGGCGGTCTTGGGCGGCATGAAGCGCAGGTAGTCGATTTGTTCGGCGATCTGGGCCATGAGTGAAAGACAAACACCGGCGGCCAGCATCACCGACGCGAGGTTTGTGCCATCCTCACCGGAAGCGCCGGTATAGGCGAAGAAGGCGTCGATGCTTTCCGGGTGGGACAGCAATAGGTAGCCAACGGGAACCACCATGAGGAGCAGCCACAGGGGAGTGGTCCAGACCTGCAAAGTGGCCAGTGTCTTCATTCCGTAGATCACCAGCGGAATGATGATGATCGTGGAGACCGCGTAGCCAAGCCACTGCGGGACTCCGAGCCCCAATTCCAGGCCTTGGGCCATGATGGAGCCTTCGAGGGCGAAGAAGATGAATGTGAAGGTCGCGAAGATGACGTTCGTCACCACCGAACCGTAGTAGCCGAATCCGGACCCGCGCGTGATGAGGTCAAGATCGATGTTGTAACGGGCCGCGTAATACGCGAGCGGGAAACCCGTGGCGAAGATGATCACGGCGGCCACGACGATGCCGAAGATGGCGTTCACCGTACCGTATGCGATGCCGATATTCGCGCCGATGGAGAAGTCGGCCAGGTATGCGATGCCACCCAGGGCACTCGTTGCCACAACCCCGGCGCTCCATTTCCGGTACGAGCGAGGAGCGAACCGGAGCGTGTAATCCTCCAGGCTCTCCTTTGCTGCGCTCATGGCGTCGGCGTTACCTGCCGTCGTAGTCGGCTCCAGTGTTCGGGTACTCGTCAGCTGCTCGCTCATGCGTCATCACTTTCGTTGTGGGTGCGTCGTCGCCCCTGACACTAACCACGTGCGGCGACGACCCGATCACCACCATGTTTCACACCTGTAACTTCTGACCCATGCATCCCGCGGTCCTCGAGCATCGAGGAGTGGCCGAACGCTGACGATCGGCCGCCGCCACCCGTTTTGAACACAAACACGACATAACGGCCGCTATCAGTTGCCTGCCGCCAGCCAGTCGAGCACCTCTTGGCCGGGGAAGAGGCGGACTTGCGGTCGGCTCTGCTGCGCCGTTGGTGGCCCGTGCTCACTTCCTGGAGGCCGGCGTCTTGCACATGTCATCGGCAGCGTCCGACTTTCCCATAGTTAAGCAGGATCTGCACTTGCGATCGCTCTTTTTTGATCCGCGTGAAGTATGTCGCCGCCCAGCCGAACGTTCAGCATGGGCACTTCTCCCCAAGTTCCTGCCACGGATGGATGGATAAGCCCCTATACGATGTCTATCGGCGCCGATTGGGGGCGGCAGCATCTGGGCAAATCTTGGCCCGCCGGTCAGGCGGGTTCATCTCGCCGGCAATGCCGCTGCGGCACACATCTTACGACTCATCCCTTTGTCGCTTGGGCTGCTGCGCCGCATGGACGCCCATCGACCGACCACAAACGTCACACGACCACAAACGTCACACGACCACACATGGAGAACCGCATGACCTACGCACCGCAACAACAGTATGTCGAGTCCATTGATGTGCCCCTGTGGGCACCCCTCTACGGCGCATCCGCCCCGGACGCCGTCATCAGATTCTTCAAGAAGTACGCCACGTTCTCAGGCCGCGCCAGCCCCAGCGAATACTGGTGGATGATTCTCGTCAACGGTGTTGTCAGCAACCTGTTCTACCTCCTGGCTATGCTTGCCGGAGTCAACGATGCCAACGTTGCATCGGTCATCGCGCTTGGTCTCCTGTTCGCCTGGACGCTGGCCACGCTCGTCCCCGGAGTGGCGCTGGTTGTTCGCCGTCTGCATGATGCCAACTACAGCGGGTGGATGGCGCTCCTCGGCCTTATTCCACTCGTCGGCGGCATTGTCCTCCTCGTGTTCGTCCTGACGGGACCCAAGCCGGAAGGCCAGCGTTTCGACCATCCGGGCAACGTCCAGGCGCAGGTACTGGTCGGCAACTGAACCACCCAACACAGAAGGGCCCGTCTTCGGACGGGTCCTTCTCATTTGTGGCCAGCGCCAGTGCTGCTGAGCCGTTCCTCAGCCTTGGCCTTCTTCCGACTTTCTCGGCATTCCGGGGCCCCGGCACGCAATGGGGCTTGCCGATCCATTTCGCATGTCGGTTGGGCCCGAGGCACTCCACAGATGCGCGCCTGCTACGTTTGCTTCCGTCAAATCTGCGCCATGCAGATCCGCTGCCGCAGATCCGACCCGCGGGCCCAACGGATCTCCAGCGGCGGGTGGTTTCATTGTCAACTACGACGCGGTCGTTGCACCACCCACACTGTCTGGGTGGTGCAACGACCGCTCTATCCTGCCTGTAGAGAACCCCTTCCTTTACCTCGGACTAGTTGCTGAGGTAGCCGTTCGGGTCCAGGACATACTTCGTGGCGGCTCCGGCATCGAATTCCGCGTACCCGCGCGGGGCGTCCTGGAGCGAAATGGCCGTGGCGTTGACCGCCTTGGCGATGTGGATCCTGTCATGCAGGATGGCCATCATCAGCTGCCGGTTGTACTTCATCACCGGGCACTGGCCGGTCGTGAAGGAGAGGGACTTTGCCCAGCCGGTGCCCAGGGACAGGGACAGGCTGCCCTTCTGGGCCGCCGCGTCCGCGGCACCCGGATCTCCTGTGACATAAAGGCCGGGAATGCCCACGGACCCGCCGGCGGCGGTGAGGTCCATCAGCGAATTGAGCACGGTGGCCGGCGCCTCCTGGGCTGCGGTGCCGTGTCCGTGTCCACGGGCCTCGAAACCGACCGCGTCGATACCAGCATCGACCTCCCGGACGCCGAGAAGCTGCTCGATCTGGTCAGCCGGGTCGCCGTTGGCCACATTGACGGTTTCGCAGCCAAAGGATCGGGCCTGGGCCAGGCGATCCTCATTCAGATCCCCCACGATGACCACCGCGGCCCCCAGCAGTTGGGCGCTGGCCGCCGCGGCAAGCCCCACGGGACCGGCCCCGGCAACATAGACGGTGGAGCCGACGCCGACACCTGCCGTGACAGCACCGTGGAAACCGGTCGGGAGGATGTCCGAGAGCATGGTCAGGTCCATGATCTTCTCCAGGGCCTGGTCCCGGTCGGGGAACCGCAACAGGTTCCAGTCCGCGTAGGGGACCAGGACGAACTCCGCCTGCCCGCCGACCCATCCGCCCATGTCGACATAGCCGTAGGCGGACCCGGGACGGTCGGGGTTCACGTTCAGGCAGATCCCGGTCTTGCCCTCCTTGCAGTTCCGGCAGCGCCCACAGGAGATGTTGAAGGGGACCGAGACGATGTCCCCGACCTTGATGAACTCGACGTCGGGCCCGGTCTCGATGACTTCCCCGGTGATCTCGTGCCCCAGGACGAGACCGGCAGGGGCGGTGGTGCGGCCGCGAACCATGTGCTGGTCCGAGCCGCAGATGTTGGTGCTCACGGTGCGCAGGATGACCCCGTGCGGGACCTTCCGGCCAACATTGACGGGATTGACGCCGGGACCGGCCTGCAGTTCAAAGGTGGGAAACGGGGTATCGATGATTTCCACGATCCCCGGCGCCTTGTATGCAACGGCTTTGTTACCTGACATTGAATGGCTCCTATGGTTGGCGATCGAACCCTCACGGGTGATGCTGGTCGCATCAGACTGTCTGTGAGGTAGTTGTGGTCAGTTTTCGTGAAGCAAGTTGGGTCAATTGATACGTGCAGCGCATATCGCTACGGGGCAACGAAGGCGTTCAGGCCGGCTGTGGCGATAGATGGGGGTTTGGTGGCCGGCATCTTGATCGCACATGCCCTCGAGCCGGTGGTGCGTTAATGTCCCGGGAAGGCACGACGTGGGCGGGGGAGCCCGGGGATCCAAAGGGGGCAAGCGATACGCCACGCGTGGCATTCTCGCGCTTGTATTCTTGCCGTGGATACAATCCCTGACGCTGTCCGGCCTAGAGCAGCTGGCAGCGGCTAGGCATCGATCACCATATCGGTCCGTGCGGTGGAGCAGCAGGGCAGGAACTTGCCTGCATCGATTTCCCGTGCCCGTATCCCGCCTTGGTGGTTCATGTCCACCTCCCCGGAAAGCTTGACGACCTTGCAGGAGCCGCACATGCCTTCCTTGCAGTTCGCACCGATCCTGACGCCCGCACGCTGGGCCACCCCGAGGATATGTTCGTCGGGGTCGATGCGCACATTGATGCCGGTGCGCATGAAGGCCAGGGTGAGGCTTCCCGTTCCGACCGTGTCGAAGCTCGAGGCATCGGGGGTCCCTGCCTCCGGCCCCACCTCCGGACTGCCGTCGGGGGCTTCAGGACTGGGCGCTTCCGGGTCGACGGTTTCCAGCGGCAGCCCCGTGGCCTTCAGGGTTCCCTCGGCGTCGTAGCCGGGCTCGTAGAGCCCGAACGCGGCGGGCTGGCTTTCGTAGTAGTCCTCGGGGGAATCGGCGATTTCCTCGGCGATTTCCTCCGCAATGTCCACTGCAAACGCGAGCTCCGCCTGGTATTCAAGGATCGTCTGGCGGTCTCCCGAGAAGAATTCCATGTAGATGGAGGTGTCGTCGACACCCACCTTCCCCAGGAGCTCCGTGGTGATGTTCAGGTAACCCTCGGGGCCGCAGGCGTAGACCTGACGGCCGTTGGCATCGGGGGCCACCTCGTCGAGCATGGCTGCCGTCAGCCTTCCGGTGAGCCCTTCCCACCCCTCGGGTATGCTGCGGTCGCCCAAGGAGTAGAAGACCTTGACGCGCGAGTCCACGGATGCGATGTAGGCCAGCTCCTTGTTGAAGGCAAAGCCTCCGGCCTCCGCTCCGTGGTAAAGCACCACCACATCGGCCTGTCCGGGCAGGGAGTGAATAGTCCGCACCATCGACATGATGGGGGTGATGCCTGCGCCGGCGGCCAGCAAGAGGTATCTTGCCCGCCGGTCGGCGTCGGGCAGGTGGAATGCCCCGACCGGTCCGAGCATCTCGAGGACGGTGCCGGGTTTGACGTTCTCGTGCACCCAGGGCGAGACCAGTCCAGTGGGATCGCATTTGACTGTGATGTCGAAGGTCCAAGGTTTGGTGGGCGAACTGGACAGCGAGTAGCTGCGGTCCACCGGATCCTGGTCCTCGCCGTTCACGGGGAAGGCAACGTTCACGTACTGGCCGGCACGGAACGCCAGTGGCGCACCGTCGGAGCGACGGAACACGAAGGTCATCATGCCGCCCACCTCGGGAACAACCTCGACACATTCGGCCATGAACTCCTGCGGATGCCAGGGACCCAAAGCACGGGCGGCACCGGCGGGTCCCTCGGTGCTGCCCATCACCCTGTTCCACGGCATCTCAAGACCGCGAATGCGCTGTGGCTCCTGGACTGCCGTCTCAGTGAGGACTTCGATCATGCCAAGTGCTCCTGCACGCGCTGCACGTACCAGTTGATGAACGCCTCCACCTGGTATTCGCTCTTCATGTACGGGCCGGGCTCGTAGGCGGGGCTGCCGGCGCCCGTCTGGCACAGCTCCACGAACGCCTTGTCCTGGAGGTTGGTCTGCTTCCAGGTGTAGGTGAGTTTCTCCAGGTCGTAGTCGACGCCTTCCACGGCGTCGTCAGCTACCAGCCAGGTGGTACGTACCAGGGTCTGGTGCTCGTTGACGGGGAAGACGCCGAACGTGATGACGTGGTCACTCTGGAAGTGGAACCAGCTGTTGGGCTGCAGGTGCATCGAGCAGCGGCCGAGGCGGAAGTCCCGCAAGTCGCCGAGCAGCTTCTTGGAGAGCCGGTGTCCATCGGGCGAGAACGATTCGCCGTCACCATCGAGCGATTCCCGTGAGATGCGGATACCCGCTATGCGCGTATCAAGCTCCTCCACCACCTCATAGGGAAGGCCATAGCGGCGGCAACGCTCCTCGAGCGAGGACTGTGCCTCCTTGTTGCGGTCCCACACTTCCTCAAGGTGGGCCGGGATCAGGCCCTCCGTCAGGCCCCAGGTGGGAAAGAGGGAACAGGCGAGCTCCGGGTGGCCGTCGCAGTGGTAGCACTCACGGTTGTTCTCCATGACGAGCTTCCAGTTGCCCTCCTCGACGATGTTCTGCTGGTAGGCGATTTTCGTCTTCGACAGATCGTGGGGTGCGAGGTAAGGCTCGAAGATCTTAGCGGTTTCGTCGAAATCCGCCGGCGGTTCGTTCGCAATGCAGACGAAGATGAGTCCGGCGACCACGCGGCTGTGGGCACGCTTGAGGCCGAAGCAGCCCTTGTCGAACTTCGTTTCCCCCGGTGCCGAGGCGTGGATCAGATTGCCGTCGGGGGAGTATGTCCAAGAGTGGTAGCCGCAGACCAGGTTTCCTGTTGACCCCGCGGGTTCGGTCAGGACGCGGGCGCCGCGGTGGCGGCATACGTTGTGCAGGACGTTCACGCCGCCGTCGTCGTTGCGCAGCACGATCAGGGAGTAGGGCCCGTAGTCGACGGTGACGTAGTCGCCCGGCTCCGGCAGTTCGGCGATGCTGGCGGCAAAGATCCAGTGCTGGCCAAAAATGGCTTCCATGTCGATTTTGAAAATCGTGGGATCGGTGTAGAAGGGGGCATCGAGGGAATATCCCTTGCGCCGGAACTCGAACAACCCGCTGATTTCCGCCAGCTGCTCTGCAGGCAAGGAAGAAGCGAGTTTTCCGCGTGAGTTGAGGGGCAAGACTGGAGCAGACATGTGTTTCCTCCCGGGAGGCGTGGGTAAGTGTGTGTTTCGTCGGGACCACGGCTGCGTGGGTGCGAGCGGCGTTGTCGAAAAACCTTGTACTCATGAGATTAGGGATGATTGAACCGCAACAAAAGCGCAAGATTTGGAAGATAACCGTGCACAATAGATGCATGATCGATGCGAGGCTCATCACACTTCGGGTGTTTGCCCGGTGCGGCACCATTGGCGCAACCGCGGAGCTCACGGGTTATTCTCCCTCCGCTGTCTCCGCGCAATTGCGGGAGCTCCAGCGCGTGCTTGGAATGCAGCTGCTGACGAAGGACGGCAGGGGCGTGCGGCTCACCGCCACGGGCCGGTTTCTCGTGGCGGGCTCGGACACGCTCATCGCCGAATGGGAGAGCCTTCGCGCCGCAGCCATGGAGGCCGGCGACCAGGTGCAGTCCCGTTTTGGCCTTGGCGGATTCTCGACGGCGGCCGCCCAGTTGCTCGCGCCGCTTGCCGCCACCCTCCGCTCAACACGCCCCCAGCTGGAGGTGCAGGTACTAGAGGCCAACCCAGCCCGCTGCTTCGATTTGTTGGTTGCCGAGCGAATTGACCTCGCGGTCATCGTCGCCATGCAGTCCGACACCTATGTTGAGGACGATCCGCGCTTCGAACAGACCGTTCTGCTCGACGATCCCCTGGACGTGATCATTCCCGCTGACCATCCGTTGGCATCGCGGGAAACGGTGACGCTCGAAGAGCTGGCATCGGAACCATGGATCACCGAGGCCGCCGGTTCCACGTACCATTCCCTGTTCACAGCGGCGTTCACGGCTGTCGGGGTGACACCGCGCATTGCCCATGAGGCCGTTGAATGGGAAACCCAGATCGCCTTCGTTGGTGCGGGGCTGGGCGTAGGCCTGCTGCCGCGACTGGCACCCCTGCGTAGTGCCGAAAACGTGGTTCGACTGCGCATTACTGGCAAAGGGAAGCCCGCGCGCCGCATTGTCGCTGCGGTGCGCAGGGGCAGCATCGCATCGCCCCTGATCCAGGAGTCGCTCGGCATCCTGCAGGTCAGCGCCAATCGGATCCTTGCCGCCCGACCCGAAGACGATCTCTGAAATCGCATGGCCGCGATTCGTTGCCGACGGGCCACCCGACGGCGGCGCGCTGGGCGCAGCGTTACAGCAAATACGGCCCGGAGGCGATGGCGGACCCCTCGAGCCGCCCGCATTTCTCTCCCGGCGCACGGCGACGCGGACTGAGCGGCGGATTATCTCCGTGCGCGTGAACCGCAGGTGGGGTCCTGCGAGAATCACACCTCACTCAAAGGTCAGACACCGGCCGTCACCAACCTCCCAGGTCAATACATCTGGTAGCGCGCTACATCAGTGGGGACCTGTATCTCAATGACGAAACGCCCCGCCCTCCGTAGATGGAGGGCGGGGCGTTCTGCGGCCGGCCGGAGGCATCGGTCAGTTCAGGTCGAAGCGGTCCAGCTCCATGACCTTCACCCAGGCCGCCACGAAGTCGTTGACGAATTTCTCCTTGGCATCGTCGCTCGCGTAGACCTCGGCCAGCGCCCGGAGCTGGGAGTTGGAGCCGAACAGCAGGTCCACCGGGGTGGCTGTCCACTTCAGCTCGCCGGTGGCGACGTCGCTGATCTCGTAGACGTTCTCCTCCACCTCCGAGCCCTTCCACTTGGTGCCGGGGGAGAGCAGGTTGACGAAGAAGTCGTTCGTCAGGACCCCGGGCCTGTCGGTGAGGACGCCGTGGGCGGAACCGCCGACGTTGGTGCCGAGGGCGCGCATGCCGCCCAGGAGCGCTGTCATCTCCGGCGCGGACAGATCCAGCATGTATGCCTTGTCCAGCAGGAGGGTCTCCGGCTGGAGCTTCACCCCCGGGCGCACGTAATTGCGGAAACCGTCCGCCCGCGGCTGCAGGTACTGGAAGGACTCGACGTCGGTCTGGTCCTGGGCGGCGTCGGTACGCCCTGGCCGGAACGGCACGGTGACGGCGAAGCCGGCGTCCTTCGCGGCCTTCTCCACCGCCGCGCAGCCGCCGAGGACGATCAGGTCAGCGAGCGAGACTTTCTTGCCCCCGGCCTGGCCGGAGTTGAACTGCTGCTGCACGGCCCCGATGGCCTGCAGCGCAGTTCCCAGCTGCCCGGGCTCGTTGATCTCCCAGCCGCTCTGGGGCTCCAGCCGGATCCGTGCCCCGTTGGCGCCGCCGCGCTTGTCAGTCTTGCGGAACGTGGAGGCCGCCGCCCACGCCGTGCCGGCGAGCTGTGCGATGGACAGGCCGGACTCCAGGAGGCTGCCCTTGAGGGATGCGATGTCCCGCTCATCAATCAGCTGGTGGTCGACGGCGGGGATGGGGTCCTGCCAGAGCTGCGGGTCCGGGACCCATGGCCCAAGCAGGTTGGGGCTGACGGGGCCCATGTCGCGGTGCAGCAGTTTGTACCAGGCCTTGGCGAACGCGAGGGCGAACTCGTCCGGATTCTCCAGGAAGTGCCGCGAGATCTTCTCGTAGGTCGGGTCGACGCGCAGCGAGAGATCGGTGGTGAGCATCGTGGGCCGGTGCTTCTTCTCCGGATCGTGGGCGTCCGGGATGATCTTCGGACCGTCCTTGGCTACCCATTGCTTGGCACCGGCAGGGCTCTGGGTGAGCTCCCACTCGTGCGCGAACAGGATCTCGAAGAAGCGGTT
This sequence comes from Arthrobacter sp. NPDC093128, assembly GCF_040683875.1. Lineage (NCBI taxonomy): Bacteria > Bacillati > Actinomycetota > Actinomycetes > Micrococcales > Micrococcaceae > Arthrobacter > Arthrobacter sp. NPDC093128. The sequence goes on along the minus strand of NZ_JBFBEY010000029.1, from coordinate 1,940 downwards.
GCTCCATTGGGTCGGCTTGTCGGTCCAGGTGACTTCGAGGCCCGAGGTGATGGTGTCCGCCCCCTTGCCGGTCCCGTGCGTGCTGAGCCAGCCCAAGCCCTGCGCATCGAGATCGCCGGCCTCAGGTTCGGGGCCGACGTGGTCGTCAGCGCTGCCGGCGCCGTGGGTCTTGCCGAAGGTGTGGCCGCCGGCGATCAGTGCGACGGTCTCCTCGTCGTTCATCGCCATGCGCTTGAAGGTTTCGCGGATGAAGGCGGCGGCGGCGGCCGGGTCCGGATTGCCCATCGGACCCTCGGGGTTGACGTAGATCAGGCCCATTTCGGTGGCGCCGACGTCGTCCGCCATCTTGCCTTCACCGGTATAGCGTTCGTCGCCCAGCCACGTGTCCTCGGGCCCCCAGAAAATCTCCTCAGGCTCCCACACGTCCTCACGGCCGAAGGCGAAGCCAAAGGTCTTGAATCCCATCGACTCGAGGGCTACGTTGCCCGCAAGGACCAGCAGGTCGGCCCAGGAGAGCTTTTGGCCGTATTTCTGCTTCACCGGCCATAGCAGCCGCCGGGCCTTGTCGAGGTTGGCGTTGTCCGGCCAGCTGTTGAGCGGCGCAAACCGCTGGCTGCCGTCCCCGGCACCGCCGCGGCCGTCGTGGACGCGGTAGGTGCCGGCGGCATGCCAGCTCATGCGGATCATCAGGCCGCCGTAGTGGCCGAAGTCTGCGGGCCACCAGTCCTGGGAGGTGGTCAGGACCTGGATGATGTCCTGTTTCAGTGCCTCGACGTCGAGCTTTTGGAACTCCTCCCGGTAGCTGAATGCTGGGCCGAGCGGATTGCCTGCTGGGTGATCGGTGTGGAGCACGCTGAGGTCGAGCTGGTTGGGCCACCAGTCCGCGATGGTCCGCGGCCGGTGCGCCTTGGGCTGCGGCGAGTCGATCGCCGGATTCTCACTTTCGCTGCCGTGCGAGGTCACGCTGCCGTGCGCCACCGGGCATCCGCCCTCAACCTTGCTGTCCAAACCCTGGGCGCTTCCGGGGGTGGGGACCGGTGGGTGTTCCTGCCTATCAGTCATGTGCTTTCCTTCCATATGGCCGAGGCCGCGGTCGGACTCGGACAGCCGGTGCAACCCTCCTATTTGACCATGAGCGGGTGTGCGGGGAAGAGCCCCATCGGCAAGGAAACCTCCGGTTGCCTGACGCACCGAGAACCTTCGTGTTGACAGTACGCCCGCCCGCCCCGATGGGCCGCACAGGATTGGCGCCTCGGAGCCTCCCCCGGTCCATCTTGTGGTGCCGATACCGACCAGGAAGGCTGTGACCGGCGCGGCGGCACGGGCAATTGTGGCCGCTGACTTCCGGGCCAGATCCAGCAGTATTGATGCCGAGGCCGTCGCAACTATGGCCATGGCACCAAGGACTACTATTCAGACCGCGGGACGCCGCCGCAGTCAGCGGGGACCGGGGTCACTGTCAACATACGAGCCGGGGCGGGTTCCGTTGTCGTGTTGGCAATTGCAGCCCCCATCCAGCTGCAGCCGAACAGTCACTGGACTCGAGGACTCCAACTGGATATTCACGAAATCCTTCCCTTCGCTGCTAACCCGGAGAATCTGTTCTTGGTCGTGGTGCTGGGACATGTCGATAACCTTTGCTATGCGTTGGAGGTGGGTGTACCTAGGCGGCACGGGCCGGAACAAGCCGCGAGCCGCCGAGGTGGGTTGCTACTTAAGGTGCGCAGCTATTTACTGTCTGGGTCCGGATGCTGGGGCTGGACGGTTGGGATGCTCCCCGTGGGAGTCCCTCCCAGACAGTCCGAGTCGGGGCACTTTTCGGCGCAGTCGTGCTTTGTCACGAGGTCGAATTGGACGCCGCCGTGTTGTTCCACGCCGGTGCGGATGGCGCGTTCGACGACGGTTGTGGCGAGTCGCTGCCGCAGGGCGAGGGGGTCGCG
>NZ_JBFBEY010000028.1:0-53158 GCF_040683875.1 Arthrobacter sp. NPDC093128 | reverse complement strand
TGGGATCCATGGTGTCGCTCATGATCAGTCCTCCCCGCCAGGCAACGCCCGGCGTGTCAGGCCAACCCTGGATCCACCGTTATTCAGACAGTCCCCAGTACGACCCGATCCGCAGCCCAGAGTGTGGACATTGTCCACACTCTCTTTTTGCCAGATTCAAGGCAACTCCGAGGGGCTGCCGCGCTCCCTAATCAGAGGCGCAGCATCTCTATGATCTACCGAGAGTCTTCCGGACCTGGCTCCCCCACTGCCGATGAGACGGCATGCGTCCTTTGCATGATGCGGGGGAAGGAGTGCTTCCGGCTTGTGACGAAACGTCCATTATCGACTCTTCTATGGTTGTCAACGTAGCAATGGCTGGGGACTGTTGGCATTGAGTGTGCGGTAGATCCGTCGGGCGAGGTAGCGCTTCACGCACCGACGAATTTCTTTCTTGGTTCGCCCTTCTGCTTGTCGTTTCGCTACGTATTCGATGGTCGCTGGATCGAACGCCATCCTCGTAAGAGCAACGATGTGAAGGGCTTTGTTCAGGGTCCTGTCGCCGCCGCGGTTGAGCCTATGACGGACGGTATTTCCAGATGAAGCGGGAATGGGGTTGACCCCGGCCAGGGAGGCGAAAGCCGCCTCGGAGCGTACCCGGCCCTGATGAGACCAAGCGGTAAGACAAATAGCTGCCGTGACTGGTCCGAAGCCGGATTCCTGCAGCAGCGGCGCCGCTTCGCTTACCTCAACCAGTCCGGTGATCCGGGAGCCGTTTGCTTTGATCTCAGCGTCAAGGTCGCCGATGCGCTTGGCCAGTCTGACCGCTTCAGAGCGGGCCACCGATACAGCAAGAGCTTCTTCACGGACCCGCCACCGGGACACCTCCAGTATCTGACTTCCGCTCAACGATTTGCGCGCGTCGAAACCCAAATCATTGATCCGGAGCAGCGAGTCAACGCGTTCACGGTCCTGGTCCGGTCGGTTGTCATCGAATGACGTGCAGTGACTAGGACCCGCAAGCTGCGCGGACCCCTTCGTTCAACCGTGGCCGGCGCAACTTATCCTCTTCCAAGGAAAGGACGGCAGAAGCGATCCGGTGCGCGTCCAACGGATCCGCCTTACCAACCCCACGGCGCGGCAGGGCGTCCATGCGCGTGGCTTCAGCAACTTGGTAGCCGGCAGCTGCGACAGCACCGGCCAACACGGCACCGTAAGAAGCCGCGCCCTCAATCACCCATAAGTGGCCAGGTCGGCCTCGGTGCGACGCGCAACCCAAGCAATGGCGCGGTTGATCCCGGCGCCCGTCGCTGGGAAATCCCGGTTTTCGATCCGTTCGCCGCTTGCCGCGGCAATGATGGCGAAGACGTGCTTCCGGGCGTGGGTGTCGACACCCACGACAAACGGGTGGGAATACGCAACGATAGTCATAGCGGTTCTGGCACCTTCCTCATTTCGCGGACATGGTCAGGCCGTTACGGGCCGGTACCAGTCCGGGTAGAGGTCACTTCGGAACAGCACTGTGACGAGCCACGCCCCCGCGGGGGCGGACAATCTTCTGATCAAGTCACCGATGTTGGCCGGGCAGGTGCCGGCCGCCCACCCAACGGACGGACAAGTCGATAACAGGACACCCGGGCACGGGCCAAGCGTTTAATGAGTCACGACCGCGGGGTGGAACGGCCTGCACCTACTCTGCCAGCCAATCCCAGACCAGCCACCCAATCCTCACAGCATTTAAAGCACGGGAGTAGAAGTAGCTGCGGGAACTCCCGTTCCAATGGCGACTCCGGCCGAAGCTGAGACGTTCCGCCTGAAGGTCGCTGGAAGACGCGCTGACTCGCCATGAACTGCGGACTAAGCGGAATCAACAACGTCCAGGGGCCCGGTGGTTTCAGGGATGCCCGGGAACTGAACCTGCTGCACGTCAACAACAGTCGGCGCTGGCGGCCGGCTTGCCGAACGCATGCGGAAGAGCGCGGTAGCCGAAATAAGGAACCAGGCGACGTTCGTGGCTACCGAAGGCCATGCCTCGTGAAAGGCCCCGTTGATGATGAAGGCGATGGCGCCCAGAAGGTTCGCCGTCTGGAAGCCCCTGCCGGTCTTCCACCAGCCCATGGAAACAGCCAGGAAAGCGCCGAGTATCGCCACTGCGCCTGCCCAGCCGGCGGCTTCCCACAGCAATTCCATGGTCAGGTGACGCTCACTCCGGCATCTGGGGCAACGCAGGCTTCGCTGCCGGCGCTTCTTGTCACTCCTAGTGGAAACCGTCGCGGTCCTCAGCGGCCCAGGCTTCGTAGAACTGGGCTTTTTCGAAGAGCCTTCGGTCCTGTACGGGAGCGCTGAGCCAAAGGATCTTGCCGTCGTCGGTGACTGCGTCAACGTATCCGCTGCAGACAGCGTTACACTGCTGGCGGATCTCCACGCTGGAGCCGGGGAGGAGGGTCCAGTCTCTGATGCGTCTCAGGTCCATGATCCCAGCCGCCCTTTCCTTGTTGCCGGTCAAGTTTCTGTTCCTGGTATTTCACACATGAGCGTGCACCCCGGGCTGTCCGGGGGTGCACGCCTGTGGCGTGAGCTAAACGGCTCAGCCGCGATTGTACATCACGTGTTTGGTGCGGGAGAAGTCGTCCAGGGCGTAGCTGGAGAGGTCGCGGCCGTAGCCTGAGCCTTTGAAGCCGCCCCAGGGCATTTCGGTGGCAATGACTAGGTGGGAGTTGACCCAGACAGTGCCGAAATCTAGCCGCCGGGGTACTGAGAGGGAGCGGGCGGAGTCCTTGGTCCAGACCGAAGCTGCCAGCCCGTAGATGGTTTCGTTGGCCCGGGTGATGGCTTCTTCGTCCGTGGCGAAGGTCTCCACGGAGACCACCGGGCCGAAGATTTCGTTGCTGGTGATCGGGGCGCCGGCGGGAACATCGGTGATAACGGTGGGTTCGACGAAGTAGCCGGGCCCCTCGGTGGCGCGGCCGCCGACGGCGATCGTCAGCCCATCCTTCCTGGCATCGTCGAGTGCGACCAGGACGCGCTCGTAGTGCGCTTTGGAGATCATGGAACCGATTTCGACGTCGTCGCCGGCGCCGGGAGTGCCGATCGTGATCTCACTGATCTCCCGGACTAGCAGTTCGGTGAACTTCTCGGCCACCGATTCGTGGACAAGGACGCGGCATGCTGACCCGCACTCCTGGCCGCCGTTCCAGAACCCGGCGCTGCGGACGCCTTTCGCGGCCGCTTCGAGGTCGGCGTCGTCAAAAATGACCACCGGTGCCTTGCCGCCGAGCTCAAGGTGGACCCGTTTGACCGAGCCGGCTGCGCTTGCGGCGACTTTCTGGCCGCTGCCCACGCTCCCGGTGATGGCCACCAGGTCCACGTCGGGGTGCTCCGAGAGCCGGTTACCCACCACGCGGCCCGGGCCGGTGACGATGTTCACGACTCCGGCAGGAACCTCGCCGGCGATCAGTTCAGCCAGCTTCAGCGTGGTGAGCGGCGTCTGCTCCGCAGGCTTGAGCACCAGGGTGTTGCCGGCGCCCAGCACCGGGGCGATCTTCCAGGCGGCCATCAGCAGGGGGTAGTTCCAGGGCGTGATGACACCGACGACGCCGACGGGCTCGCGGTGGATGACCGAGGTATGGTTTTCGGCGTAGTCGTCCGCGCCCAGGGTGCTGTAGGCACGGGCGGCGCCGGCTGAAAACCGGAAAGTATCGATGGCGCTGGAGATGTCGTCTTCAGCCACCGCCGCCGGCTTGCCCGTGTTGGCCGCTTCCAGGGTTTCGAACAGTTCCCGGTTCGCCTCGATGATGTCCGCGATACGCAGCAGCACTGCGGCGCGGTCCTTCGGCGTCTTCGCCGCCCAGGCCGCCTTGGCCGCCAGCGCGGCGGCAACGGCGGCGTCAACGTCCTCAACGGAGCCGGCCGGCACCTGGGTGAGGACCTCCTCCGTAGCCGGATTCACGACGTCGACCGTTGCCTCCGAGGTGGACGGAACGAAGGCGCCGCCAATGAACTGGCCGAAGGGCGGGAGGGACGGGGTGGGGGTGCTTTCCGCCCGGCGGACGGTAAACAGGGTCTTTTCTGCGGTTGTCATGGCTTGCCCGGGGTCCTTTCAGTGGGGTGGCTGGTGTGGAGCAGGTGATGGTGGTGGTGTTCGACGACGATTGGGCGCTCCCAGAAGTCGGCTCCTTCGATACCCAGGGCTTTGGGGTCGAAGGTGGGATCCAGCCCGAGCTTCCGCTGCCGTTCGTAGTCGCGGTAGATCTTGCGGACCAGCGGGAACAGGAAGACAAGGCAGATGAGGTTGACCCAGGCAATCAGGCCCAGCCCGATGTCACCGGCGGCCCACATAAGCTGGGCGTTGACCACGGAACCGAAGAAGACGATGGCCATGGTGCCGAGCTTAAGAACCGTCTTCCAGCCGTGTCCCTTCTTCCCGTCCAGCAGGTAGAGAAGGTTGGAATTGGCCACGTAGAAGTAGGCCAGCAGGCACGTGAATCCGAACAGGAGAACGGCGACGGCGACGAACCCGGCGCCCCACCCGGGAACGAGCGTGTCGATGGCTTCCTGGACCCAGTTGGCGCCAACCGGGACGCCCGGAAGGTTATTGACGATGTATCCGCCCGAACCGTCCGCAACGTTGTACTTGCCGGAGACCACCATCATGAGGCCGGTGGCCATGCAGATCAGCAGCACATCGATGTAGATGCTGAACGTCTGGACCAGGCCCTGCTTGCCCGGATGGGAGGTGCGTGCAGCGGCCGCAGCGAAGGTGGCTTCGCCCAGGCCGTTTGATGATGCGAAGACCGCACGGCGCACGCCCCAGGCAACGGCTGCGCCGGCGATGCCGCCCAGGACCGGGTGGATACCGATGGCGGACTGGAAGATCAGGGCTATGGCGGCGGGGACGCTGCCGATGTTGATGCCGATGACGGCGAGTGCCAGGAGCAGGTAGCCGATGGCCAGGACGGGGACGAGGGCCTGGGTCACCTTCACCAGGCGGGTGGTGCCGCCGAAGATGACCAGGGCGATTAGGACGGTGACCAGGACGGCCGGGATCCAGCTGTCCAGGCCGAATGCGAGCTTGGCGCTGGCTGCGATCGTGTTGACCTGGAGGCCCGGGAAGACGAAACCGTAGCCGATGACACCGAGAACCGCGACGAGCGCGCCTACTTTCGGCAGTTTCAGGCCGTACTTGATGTAGTACGGCATGCCACCGATGTCCTCGTTGGCGTTGCGGCGGTCCTCGTCCAACACCTGGCGCTTGAAGGTTTGCGACAGGGTTGCCTCGGCGTAGCCGACGGTGCAGCCCACGAGGCCGGTGACGGCCATCCAAACCAGGGCTCCGGGACCGCCGGCGCCGACGGCGGTGGCCACACCGGCGATGCTGCCCACACCCACCCGGCTGGCCAGTGCCAGCACGAGCGCCTGGAAGGAGGACAGGCCGCCTTCTCCGCCTTCGCTGTCCTTCAGCTGGCGGAGCATGTCCGGAATCCGCCGGAACTGTACCCCCTTGGTGGCGACGGAGTAGAGGACGCCCAGGCCCAGGACCACGTAGGCCATGGGCGCCCAGATGGCATCGGAAACACTCGAAAGGAACGCTTCGAAGTCGCTGCCCATGGGTTATCCGACGGTCTGGTAAAGGGCGGACAAGGCACGCTTCACGCGCTCCAGGTCTTCGGCACTGAGGTCAGCCGTGGGGCGCTTGGGCGAGCCGGCCGGCAGGCCCTGCAGGGAAAGTCCGGCCTTCACTGCGGGGATGAAAGGCACCGAGAGCAGGGCGTCGATGACAGGGTAGACCTTCCTCCACTGCTCCAGGGCACCGGACAGATCACCCTCGGCGATAAGGCGGCTGACCGAGACGATCTCGTTGGGCACCACATTCGCAGTGCCTGCCATGACGCCGGCAGCACCCTCGACCAGCGCGCTGTAGAGGTAGACGTCCCAGCCGATGAAGGTGCCGATGACGTCCGAGTGGTGGTGGATCAGCTGGAGGGCCTGCTCCCAGTTGGCGCTGGAGTCCTTGATGTAGCGGATGTTCTCCACTTCTTCGGCCAGGGCACGGACGGTGTCCGGGTCCAGGTTCACGCCGGTGACGGCGGGGATGTTGTAGAGCATGACCGGAATCCGGACGGACCGGGCCACGTCCTTGATGTAGGTGACCGTCTCCTCGAGGGTCAGCGGCTCGTAGTAGGGCGTGATCAGCATGAGCACGTCTGCGCCCAGCTTCTCCGCGGCCTTCGACAGCCTGATGGCCTCTGCCGTGGAGGTGGCGCCGGTGTTGGCGATGACCGGCACGCGTCCGTTCGCCTGGTTGATGACCGTTTCGATGAGGAGCAGCCGTTCCTCGGAGGACAGAGCGCCCACCTCACCGGTGGAACCCGCTGCGACGACGCCGTCGACACCGGCGTCGATGGAGCGGTCCACGATCTTCCGCAGGGTGTCGACGTCGATCGTCTCGTCTTGGTTGAAGGGAGTGGACAGGGCGGTGAGGACACCGCGGAGGTTGTTGGACATGAGTGGTTCCTTCTTAAGTTCGGTGGGTGGTGCAGTTTGTTCAGGTGGGTTTTGCTAGGCCACGATCGACAGTCCGGTGTTCGACGGTGCCTGGCGGTGGGTGGCCAGCACGCTGGCGGCCTCCTGTCCTGCGGAGAACCCGGTGGTGATGGAGCTTTCCGTGTACAGGGTGCCCAAGTAGTCCCCTGCCAGGAAGACGCGGTCGGTTCCGCGCATCAGGGTGGACTGGATCTTGGCCCGGCCGGGGAAACAGTAAGGGGAGGCATTCTTCCAGCGGTCGACTTTGGCCTCGACGACGCTGTCGGCGAAACCGTGGCCGAGGACCTGGTCGAGGTCGGTGAGGTGGGTCTTGATGACTTCCTCCTCGCTCTTCTCCAGCAGGGCCCGGCCCAGGCTCGCTGGGGAGAAGGTCATAAAGCTGCCGCCGGGCTTGCGCACGGACTCGGTGCCGCGAACGATGCTCGCCTGGTTCAAGGCGATGGCGAATGAGCGCTTGGGAGCAGCGATCGCGTAGATGTCATCCCACGGGCGCGCGGAGGTTTCGTTGGTCAGGAATGCGGTGCTGACGTGCGGGCCGTACTTGATCTGGCTCAATGCCCCGCGCAGGTCCTCGGGAAGGTCCACGCCGATCTTGTGGGACACGTCGGCGGTGGTGGCCAGGACCACCGTGCGTGCCTCCACTTCGCTGTCGACGCCGTCCTGCCGGTACCGGACCAAGACGGAGTCCTTCTTGTGGACTACTTCGGTGACGACGGCGCCGAGATGGACGCGGTCACCTAGCGCCACCGCGATGGATTCGGTCAGGGTGGACGGGCCGCCCACGATGCCCTGGCTGAGCCCCTGCCCAAACCCAAGGACCAAGCTGAAGTAGCCGATGCCGGCGCCGGCGGAGATCTCGTCCATGTCGCCGGCGGACCGGGTGACAGTGGTTTTGAAGAGCGCTCCTGCGTCCTCTGACAGGTTGCCGATGAAGTCCTGGAAGGAGGTGTCGTTCGCGAAGTCGTAGATGCGCTGCTGCCGCATGGCGCCGGACTCCCCCACGCGCTTGCGCACCACACCGGTGTATTTGGCCACCCCGCTCACTACTTTCATGCCGGCACGAAGGGTCTCCACCCGAGACGCCAGAGACATCGGGATACGGAACGGATAGGTGGCGATGTGCCCCTTCTTGATGAACTTGCCGTTCATGGACAGGCCCTGCAGGGACCCGGGGATCTGGACCGCCATGACGCCGACTTCATTGAGCAGCGCGTCCGTGGATGATCCGGCGCCGGCGAAGACGTGCCCGCCCCAGTTCAACCAGTAGTCGCCCCGGCGTTCCGAGCGAATCCGTCCCCCAACACGGTCCCCGGACTCCAGGACAATCGTGTCCCAGTGCCGGAGCCGCCAGGCTGCCGCAAGTCCGGCGAGTCCGCCGCCGACGATTACTGCGTCTTTCATGGTTCCCATTCCTAGCTGTTGGTACTTGTCTTTTTGGTGCCGAAGAAGCCGCGGCGGCTCCGACGGAAGTTTCTTGGGGCTTAGCCGATTGCTCGCTTCCTGAACGTGTGCTCCGGACCGGCGGCGCCGCCGTCGGGCACTGCCGCTTGACCGAACGTCTTGCCCCTGGGTCCGGCGGCCTGGTCGAGGGAGCCTGTGTGGGTCATGGCTTTTCCTTTCGGAAGCGACTTCAGGAAGTGGACCAGGAAGGAACAGGAGGTTGGCCGGCGTCGTGGCACCGTTGGCCGCCTGGTCCTTTTTGCTTGGTGTGACTCAAACCACCCTAGGATGTGATCACAGATCACACAACCCCAATTGACGAAATTTCTTTACCCTTCGAAAGCGTTACTGCCGCTGGCGAAGGGCTGCGGGCCGGGCGGCCGTATATTTGACTCGTGGTCATAACCAAGCGCGCCGAACCCACCCTGCTGACCGACCAGGTTTATGAGGTGATTCACGCCGCGATCCTCAGCGGGGACCTCCCTGCCGGCTCGCGGCTTAAGGTGCGCGATCTCGCCGAGCAGGTGGGAACCAGCGTGATGCCTGTGCGTGAGGCGATCCGCAGGCTTGAGGAGACGGGCCTCGCAGAGCGCCAACCCCACAAAGGGGCGGTGGTCAAAAGCCTGACCTTCGAGGAACTGATACATGTCTATGACGTCCGCAGGCTCCTGGAAACCGAAGCCGCACGGCTGGGCAGTGAAAAGATCACGCCCCAGGACTGCGACAGGATGCAGTCGGAGTACGAAATGATGCGCAAGGCCATCGATGAGCGCCAGGTCATCCCCCTGCTGGACCATGACGAGGCCATGCTGGCCATCCTCTATGAGGCTGCGGGCAACCCGGTCCTGCTCCAAATGATCAGGGCACTTTGGCAGCAGTGCCGGGCATACAAAATTGTTGGCGCCCAAGGGTCCCTGGATGCCGAAAAGGACGACTCCCTCTGGCGTTATCAGCAGGATCTGGTGACCGCGGCACGGGACGGCGATCCGGCAGCCGCCGCAGCCGTGAACGAGGCTTCCCTCCTTGACGCGAGCGAGCGGATTAAAAGCCGGCTGGCTGATCAGGGCGCTGCCTAACGTTCGATATACGGCTGGTTGACCGAGCGGAAAAGATCGGGGAGAGTCCCTCAGAGACATCGACTACCGGGTCATCGCGGACAGACGACTGATCATGCTTGGACTTAGGCCAAGCGAGTCGATCAACGAGACCAGCTGTCCAAGGAAATGCAGATGGGACGCACCCAAATCTGGCCACCCTTGGCTCGGTCATCATCGATATCGTCTTCCTCGCCGGTTGCATCCCGGCACTCAAATTCGTTGAGTGGCGGGCCGCCGGCCGCTGATCATCTGCTGCTCCGCCCTGATGGCCATCTCCATCTTCATCCGGGCCGGTCATGGGCTGTTTGACTTCGTACGCGCTGTTTTTCGGTGGCCGAGCATCCTCGAATGGGACTACCCAGTTGGGCTGTAGGCACGGAGATCCCCGTATTCCGCTTCCACCTCTTCCCGTCGCTGCAAAGAAATTCGGCGTGATTTGTGATCACAGATCTAGACAGGGTGGTAATTCGCTGGCTAGAGTGACGTACAGCACACGCAGGGACGCAAGCCAGCCTGCTCCAACTCTGAGCAAGTCTCCAGGGCCTCGGGCCAACACAAAGTCAGCGACTCAGCCTCAGGGTTAGATGCGTCATTTATCCAAAGGAACCAAAAATGAGCTTCAGTTTTGGCACTAAAACTCCCCCGATCACGCTCTCTGGCGAGGTTGTGGTTTCCGGGCTCGGCAAGAGTTACGGCGCCAGCCGTGTGTTGTCAGATGTGAACCTGGTCATGAACGAGGGCGAGGTGGTCTCGATCATTGGGCCCTCCGGGGCAGGGAAGAGCACGTTCCTGCGATGCCTGAATTACCTGGAGACACCAACTGAAGGCACAATCGAAATTGGCGGCGCCCGCGTCGTTGCCGGTGGAAAGTTGCCGGACAAGGCCAGCCTGGACCACCTCCGGCGCGTGACCGGAATGGTCTTCCAAAGCTTCAACCTGTTCCCGCACCTGACCGTGATGGAGAACATCACCCTGCCGCAGCGGAAAGTGCTCGGCGCGAGCAAGGAGCAGGCACAGGAGACCGCCAACAGATTGCTCAGGCACGTCGGCCTTCCCGACAAGGCAAACGCATATCCCGCCCGCCTCTCCGGGGGCCAACAGCAGCGCATCGCCATCGCCCGGGCCCTGGCCCTGTCGCCGAAAGTCATGCTCTTCGACGAGCCGACATCCGCCCTCGACCCCGAGATCGGCCTCGAGGTCCTCGCCGTCATGCGTGACCTCGCAGGCGAGGGTATGACAATGCTCGTAGTCACCCACGAGATGCACTTCGCCCGTGACGTCTCGGACCGCATCATGGTGATGGGCAACGGCGGCGTGCTGGAGATCGGCCCGAGCAAGCAGGTGATGTCGGAGCCCCAAAACGAACGGACCCGGCAGTTCCTCAAAGAAGTGCTGGACAGGTGAACCGGAAATGATCACAGAACTCCTGCCCGCGATAGCCCGGGGCGTCGGACTCACGCTTTACGTCACGGGCGCCTCGCTCGTGATCGGAGGCGTCATCGGCCTGGTCCTCATCGGGGCCGCCCGCTCACCGTTCGCCATCGTCCGGGGTATCGCCCTCCTCTACATCAACGTCGTGCGGGTCATCCCCCCGATCACGTGGCTGTTCCTGATCTACTTCGGCCTGCCGCAGTTCGCGCTGCGGCTGTCGACGATCCAGGCCGCCATCATCGGTTTCTCCATCATTGCCTCAGCGTTCATGGCCGAGATCTACCGCTCGGGACTGCTCAGCATCCCCGAGGGCCAACGCGAAGCAGCCCACGCACTCGGGTTGAGCGCCGTCACCACCGTCCGCCACATCATCACCCCGCAAGCATTCCGTGTCGCGCTGCCCGCGATCGCCACATACGGCATCGGGCTTCTGAAGGACTCGGCCCTGGCATCCACGATCGGGGTGCGTGAGATCACCTACTACGCCCAACAAAGTGCGAAGCAGACACATGAGGGGCTTCTCTCCTTCATCGTTGCCGGCGCGCTTTACATCGTGATCAGTCTCGTCGTCGCCCTCGTCTCGCGGCAGGTCGACCTCGGGCTACGCAAGAAAATCGGAGTGGCGTGATGGACATGCTTTCCCAGTGGCTCGGATGGTTGCCAAGCCTCGCTCCAGGTCTTCTTGTGAGCCTCCAGCTGACCGGACTCTCCCTGCTCTTCGGATTCCCCCTCGGCCTGCTATTCGCTGTGATGGCAGCGGCGAAACTCGCACCGCTGCAATGGATCTCGTTCCTGTTCGTTGAGGTCGGGCGTGGACTGCCGGCCTTGGTCCTGCTGTACCTGCTGTACTTCAGCCTCCCTGATGCCGGCATTACCCTGACTTCCCTGACCACGGCGATCATTGCTTTGACCTGGAACACCGGCGCCTACGCCTCCGAGTACTTCCGCGCCGGCATCGCCTCAGTCCCACTCGGGCAAAAAGAAGCGGCACTCACCTCCGGGCTCCGCGGCTGGACCGGCTTCCGGCTCATCATCCTGCCGCAGGCACTCCGGATTTCCACCCCGCCCCTGGCAGGACTCGCCGTACTCGTCTTCCAAGGCAGTGCACTCGCATTCGTGATCGCCGTACCGGAACTGATGTCCAAGGGCTTCGAGATCGCATCCATCACCTTCGAATACCTCAGCGTCTACCTGCTCACGGCAGCGATCTACGGATCCATCACCCTCCTCTTCCTCGGTTTCGTCCGGGTGCTGGAACGCCGCCTCGGCCGCCATCTGCAACGCAACTGACCGCACTCCACTCATCCAGGGCAATCCGCCCCACAACCTCAGTACAGAAAGAAAAAACCATGTCACGAACTCCCCGTACCCTCGTGCGCGCGCTTTCCGCCGGCGCCGCGGCCGGACTGCTCGCCGTCTCCCTCACCGCCTGCGGCGGCAACGGCTCCGCCGGCAGCGCCTCCGACTGCAAACCGGCACACAGCGACCTCAAATCAATCACTGAAGGCGAGCTCACAGTCGCCAGCTACGACTATGCACCCGCCACAATCCTCCAAGGTGAAGGCGTCACCGGCATGGAGGGTGACCTGATCAACGAGATCAAGCTTGAATGCCTCAAAGTCACGGTAAGCACCTCTGGCGGCGCGGGAGCGGTCATCCCGTCAGTGCAGTCCAAGCGCGTTGACATCGGCTCGGGAAACTGGCTGCGCACCAAGGAACGGACCAAGATCGTCTACATGAGCACGCCACTGTGGAGCGATCCGCAGGCCATCGTCTCCAAGACGGGTCTGACCAGCGACAACCTGGAGGGCAAGGTGATCGGCTCGGTCGCCGGCAACCTCTGGAACGACAGCATGCAGAAGTGGCTTGGAGATAAGTTCAAGATCTACCAGGACGACGAATCCATCTACGGAGATCTCAAAGCGGGCCGCATCGATGCCCTCGTCGCATCCTCCGCGTCCGCTAACTACCGCTTCAAAAGCGCCCCCATCGAGGGTGCCACGGTGGTCGACGTGAAGCCGAACGCGAATGTCCCCCAGTTCGCTGCGGTAGGCCAGGTCATGCTGCCGTCCAGCCTCGACAACGACGCGCTCGGCAAGGCACTGGACGAGGACATCAAGAAGCTCCGTGAAGACGGCACCATCAAGAAGCTCCTTGAGAAGTACGGGATCGACCCCTCCGTCGGCGAGCCGGGCGCACCCAGCGAGCTCTAACGCCAGCATCCTTCCATGCCAGGGCGACGCCGGATATCCGTCCGGCGTCGCCCTGGCAGTGGCCGGCGGGCGACCCACTTCTCAACTGTTAAAGCAAGCAAGGGAGCATGCACATGAGCGGGACCATTGTTGTAGGGGTTGACGGCAGCGCTACGGCCAGAAAGGCCGCGGAAGCTGCCAGGGACCTGGCTGCAGCACTCGGCGCGACCCTCCACGTTGTGTCAGCCTTCGACTCTGAGCGTTCAGATGTATTCAGGACCGGTAGTGACAAATGGCTGGTATCGGACGCGGACAAGGCTGAACACGTCGCGAGGACCGTAGCGGACACCCTGGGCGGGGACATCAACATCACCTACTCCGCAGCTGCGGGCAGGCCACCGGATGCCCTCATCAGGGAAGCAATCCGAAAGGAAGCCCGCGTCATCGTGGTAGGCAACCGCAGGATGAGGGGCGTCGGACGCGTCCTGGGCAGCGTGGCCAACAGCGTGGCGCACGACGCGCCCTGCGATGTCTACATCGCCAATACGTACGACGCACACTAACTACTTTTCCAAAAGGAGCCCACAGTGCATGACGTGATAATTGTCGGAGGCGGCGCAGCAGGCCTTGGGACTGCGTACTATCTGCAGGACACGGGGATGGACGTCCTCATTCTGGAATCCGGCCAGGATATAGGCGGCCGGTCCCACACAGTCCAACTGGCTGGAACGTCGGCGAACTCCGGTGCGATGTTTGTTTACAAGGGAACTAAATCAGAAGAGCTGGTAAAGGAACTGGGCATCGAGACAGTGCCCTTCCTCCCTGAAACCTACGGTATCCACGTCAACGGTAAGACCGTTGTGGCCAAAACCAACGAGGAAGTGGTGGCTGGACTCGATCTCACAGAGTCCGAAAAGACGGAGCTCATCAAGTTCCTTGACACCTCCCTCACGGAATACCACGACTATGCCAATAACCGGACTTCCGCAGTCGGGCTCGAGAAGCTCTCGGGTGAGACAGTGGCCGACCGGATCGCCGACCTGCAGCCAGCCGTCCGGGACATCATTGCCACCGCTATCCGTGGAGGCGCCGTGGGCGATCCGGCCAATCTCTCGGCGAAGTATGCGCTTCGCTATTTCGCCAGCTATCTCGCACGGGAAAAGAACAACCGCCTTTACGCACTGGACGGAATGCAGGCCATTCCACGCGCCATCCTCAAACGCCTGCCTGACCACACCGTCCGCTACAAAACCCGGGTAACAGATGTAGCCCTGTTCGAGGAAGAGCGCGTCTACCAAGTCACTGTTAGCGGCCCCGGTGGCGAAGAGAAGCTGACGGCAAAGCACGTGGTCCTAGCAGTTCCTGCCCCAGTGGTACCGGACGTCGTCAGGAACTTGCCGGAGTGGAAGAAAGCCGCGCTTAACAAGGTGGCCAGCCCCGGCAGCACCACGCTGAACATTGTCGCAGATATCAAAGGGCTCCCGGAATTCAAGGACTGGGCCTTCATCGTGACCGCCGGCATGCCCTTCGACGCCATCATCAACCCTGTCCCGGGCGGCACCCACAAGACCTCCAGCACGGACATCGTCCAACTCACCTGCTACGGAAATTCCTCAGGCTACCTCCCCGGGTTCGCCGACGACGAGCAGCAGGTCGGGCAGTGGATGGAGGACCTGTACGCGGTGGCACCCGCGCTTCGCGGCCGGGTCCTCGGCATACACCCCCAGACTTGGCAGCACTGCTTCGCCTTACTCAGCCCCGAGCGGGCAGAAGCCCTTCCGCAGCTTCAGCGTTCGATCGGATCGCTGCACTTCGCCGGCGACTACACCTCCGCAACCGCAGGGACCCACGGGGCCTACACCGAGGCCGAACGCGTGGCTGCACTGATCCGGAACTCACTGCAGCCCACGGGTTAGCGGCGACACAGCGGCATGGGCCCATGGCGGCTGGCGTACCGGCTACTTGGGCTGCTGCAGCTTAGCCAGGGCAGGGCCGAAGCCGCGCGGTGCAGCGGGGATCTCCGCCGCACACAGAGAAAATTCAGGTATGGTGATCCGCCAGTCCCATTCCGTCTCCGCCCGGCGCGGAGCGTCACGGATATCTCGACCGGCGGTCATGTCGCAACCGTCCGCCGCAGGCAATGAGGGGTCACAGAGCCAAGGCGCCCGCGCACAAACTGAAAGGAGCCCGGCGGGTATGAAATCCGGGTCATCGGCACGCAGCCGTTCTTGCCCGGCGTTACAGACGTGGGTGTTGACAGTGTCAACACCACGTTTGGCCGGACGAACCCGCCGTCACCCGCCCTGACTGGCCCCCAGGAAGCAGCTATCTGATGAAGATTCTGAAGGTAAGGTTCGCCCGGGTCATGTCATGGGAGGACCCTTACCGATGAATGAGTGATGGCCAATAAGGACCAAGGAAACAAGCCAGAGAAGGAGACAAATAGCTCCACTGACCAGCAAGCGGAGGGCCCCCCAGCCAGGACCCTGGCCCCGCTACCCCCCACAACTTCACGGGCGACCGCGGCGCCAGGCACAGTCCGCGGCCAGTGTCAGAGGGACCCGCGGAGGGTCAATGTCCACACATTAAAAGCAAAAAGCCCTCTGACGAGGCGTTATGCGTGCCCGAGATGGGACTCAAACTGCATTCCAGCCCTTGGAATTTCGCCACTCCCCCCAAGACTTCGCCAATCCGATCCAGTCCGGTACCAGTACCGGTACCGCCGGGTCCGAAACCCTGGGTGTGCACATTGTGCACACCCCTAATTCCTGCCTAACAGATGGCAACCCAGCTCTGACCATCCACGGCTGTCGATCCCGAATCGAAGATCCACGTAAATCGCCCACTCCCGTCGGACTCCCTCTACATCGGTCATTCGGCTGGACCAGGACATGACCTTCCGATCAAAAGCAGGGGCGTTGCCAATACGACATCAAACCCTTCAACGGTGCCGCTCTCATCCTGCAGCAGATCAGTAACCGCGTCACCGCCGGCATCGAAGCCGGCTACGTCAGAATCGAGCGTACACAAAACCACCCAGGGCATTGAGAGCCAAAACAGTTGCCAGGCACCCCGTCGCGGTTTAACACACGCGAAACAGTTGACTAATGGCTGGGAAATGTGGCCGCGGCAGTCTTGAGGCATGAGCCCCAGCCAAGACCTCTCCGCCGATGAATGGGAAGATGCAGTTTCGCGCAGTTTCGTTCCGCTCCGTGTTTCCCAATTGTCGAAGTGCTTTGTTGGTCACATATCGCGTCAGCAACTGGATTCTAACTACGGGCTCAGCCGTGTGAAGTGTGAGGGCTCTGTGCTCAACCGGACACCTGACCAGGCCAATGGCGACTCCGCGCAAAGCGTTCTGTTTGTCACCCACCTGCGGGGGCAAGCGAGAGTGAGTCAGAACGGCCGCCTTGCAGCCCAGAAACCCGGACATTCAGTCCTGTATCTCACGGACCGTCCCTACGAATTGGACTTCCCCACCGCCATCGACGAAGTTGTCCTGCAGGTGCCTGCAGCCGCATTGTCCACCCGCAGGCGCCGCCTCGATGAGCTCGCCGCCCGCTCCTTCGAACCGACAATGCCGTTCAGGCTGTTGCAGACATACATCATGCAGTTATCCATCGAGGGAACCGGCAGGGACTCAGCGGGCCTCGGACGCGTTGCCGCCGAACTCCTGGACGTTGCGCTTGGGTCTGTGGACGGCACGTACGTAAACGCATCCGGAGACGCGACGTACGCCAGCGTCAAACAGTTTGTTCGCGAGCATGCCTGCGACGCGAATTTGGATCCGTCAACTGTCGCCGCGGCCTTCCATATCTCCCTCAGGCAGCTCTACAACCTCTTCACGGAAGCCGGCCAGAGTCCTGCTGAAATGATCCGGCAGAGGCGCCTCGATCTCGCCCAGGGGATGCTGGTCAACGACCCAAAACGTCCGGTGGCAACGATTGCCTATGAGTGCGGGTTCACGGATTCGTCAACGTTCACGCGGGCCTTCAGGGCAAATACTGGACAGACGCCGGCGGCCTACCGCCGCGAGCGCGCTCTGATCATCGCCGGCTCCTAGGTCCGCGCAGGCACCGACTGTCTCCGGGAGCCATGCACGGAATGCCTCCTGCGCTGCACGGTCTGCCCTGCTGTGCCGGCCTTCCCTCTCCTAGCCTGAAAGGGTAAATATCCGAGACCGGAGAAATGGGCCCTCATGTCTGACTACACCAAAACCTTCACCGCGGCCGCCGTGCAGGCAGAGCCGGTATGGCTCGACCTCGACGGCGGGGTTGAGAAGACGATCGCCTTCGCCGCTGAAGCGGCAGGCAACGGCGCGGAAATCATTGCCTTCCCCGAAACGTGGATTCCCGGATACCCATGGTGGATCTGGCTCGACTCGGTCGCGTGGCAATCCCAGTTCGTCGTCCCCTACGCACAAAACTCCCTTGAGCTGGACTCGGCGCACTTCGAGCGTATCCGGCAGGCCGCGGCAGAACTTAAAATCGCCATCGCGCTGGGCTACAGCGAAAGAGTCGGCGGGTCGCTATATATCGGCCAAGCCCTCATCAGCAGCTCAGGAGAGGTATTGAAGACCCGCCGTAAGCTTAAGCCCACCCATGTTGAGCGTTCCGTGTTCGGCGACGGCGACGGCTCGGACATTGCCGTCGTCGACTCAGAGTTCGGCCGGCTCGGAGCCTTGTGCTGCGCCGAACATATCCAGCCGCTGACGAAGTACGCCATGTTCAGCCAGCACGAGCAGCTCCACATCGCGGCGTGGCCAAGTTTCTCAGTCTACGAAGGCGCAGCATATTTGCTCGGGCCGGAAGTGAACACCGCGGCTTCCCAGCAGTACGCGGTCGAAGGCCAGGTCTTCGTCCTCGCTCCCACGGGACTCATCGGCCAATCAGCGCATGACTTGTTTGCCGACACCGATATGAAACGGGATCTGCTGAAACTCGGTGGTGGCCACGCCCGCATCTACGGGCCGGACGGACGTTCCCTCGCAACACCCCTGGCGCCGACGGAGGAAGGGATCCTCTATGCCGACATCAACTACGGCGAGATCCTCGCCGCAAAAAACGCCTACGACCCCGTGGGCCACTATTCCCGTCCGGATGTGCTGCAGCTGCTATTCAACCCGACGGCGAACCCGAGGGTGCTGCGCGCCGCCCCGGAAGCCGAGCCTTCACTCCCTCAGCCCGCCGAACAGTTCGACGGCGCACTCTGATCCTGCCCGTATTCCACGTCACCCCACCTTCCAAAGGACACTTCCCTGCCCGAATACTTTGCCCACAGTCCCATCGCCGGTCCCACCCGGCGCACCATGTTCCGGGGGATCGCCGCAGCCGGACTCGCAGCATCGCTGGCCTCCCTCACCACCGAAGCGGCATCAGCCGCGCCGAGGAAGAAAAACAGCCCCGCCGTCGTTCCACGCACTACGCCGTATACGGTCGCAGTGGTGACGGCGGCCGCCGTCGAGCTTGACCTGAAAGCCGGAGTGAACAAGGCCGTGAGCCTCATCGGACAGGCAGCCGTCCGGGGGGGCAAAGATTGTCGCCTTCGGGGAACTGTGGCTGACCGGCTTCCCCGAGATCAGCGATGAATGGATACAGACCCGCCTTGCGGCCTACGCGGCGCAGACCCTGGTGGTCGGCGGCGCTGAGTGGAGCGCCTCAGCGCCGCCGCCCGTGATCACAGCGTCATGGTTGAAATCGGTTATGCCGAACGAGCCGGTGAGCACCTCTACATGGGTCAGGCTGTGTTCGGGCCGGAGGGGACGCCGCTGATCGTGCGTCGAAAGATCCGCCCTTCCGGCGGCGAGCGCGCTCTGTTCTCCGATGACCCGCAGCCGGACAACATCGAAGTGGTCCCGACGGAGCTGCGACGGATCGGGGCACTGTCCTGCTGGGAACACCTCCGGCCCTACAGCACTTTCGACATGCTCGCCCAACGCGAGAACGTCCACTTCGCCGCATGGCCATATAACGCGGCCCGAGGCGCGGACGTTCAATGGTGGGAGGATGTCGAGGTGGCGCTCACCGCGGCCCGGATGTGCGCGATCACCGGAAGTACCTACGTGCTGCTCTCCGGAACCGGTTATGGCGCTGTTTTCAACCCGTTGGGTCAGGTCATCGCGGAGACTAAGAGTGTGGGAAGCGAAGACCTGCTCTTTGCCACGTTTGACCCGAGCGGCTTCACCACAGCCTCCTCCGACGCCGAGGGCGAGTTCTCCTGGGGCGTCCTGCAGACGCTGCGCCAGTCCTACCCGGGACCCTGCACACCCGACACTGAACACGGCACGCTCAACCAGATCACTGTCCCGGGCGCGTAACGCCGGGAATCTACTCAAATTCAGGAAGCAGTTATGGCTATCTTCTTTTTCAGCAGATCACGCCTGGCTGCCGCGCAAGACCCGGCGGGTCTCTTAGCGGTGGCCATGGCTGCACTGACAGACTGTGTGCGCAGCTCCGGCAGACGCCCAGGGGGGTAAACGCCAGCATGTGGCGCTGCGTCAGGTTAGAGGCGCCTGAGGATTCGCCTCTCTGCCTCCTTTAGGAGCCACACACGGGGTTCCTGGGACGACAACGTACAGCTGGTGGGCGGACAGCATTACTGTCCGCCCACCGGTTTGGCGCCCCCATATTCAGGGCCCTCAACACGGGCACGAAGACAAAGAGCTCCCCGTCCCAAGAAACTACATCAAATTTGTTGACCTGTGCCTCGGATCACGCTAGAGTACTCCAAGGACATGTGACTGGTAGTGCAGGCAGGATCCGACTCAGAAGCTCATCGAGCAGAGTCGGGTCCTTTTTTTGTGCCCGGAAGCGCAGCGGAGCGTGCTTGTCCTTTGAATCCAAAGGAGGGTCCATGAGTACTCAGGAAAACGCGAAGGCGATCCTAGAACACGTCGGCGGAGCCGAAAACGTGTCGAGACTGCAGCACTGCTCGACCAGGCTGCGGTTCGCCCTGGCAGACGACAGCAAGGCCAACGAGGCAGCCCTGAAAGCCATCCCCGGCGTCATCGGCGTCGTCAAGGGACCCCAGACGCAGGTCATCGTCGGCAGCAAAGTCGCCGAGGTGTTCGACGCGGTCGAGAAACTGCGCGGCGGTCAGGCGGGCGCGGACAGCGGGACCCAGACCCGCCGCCCCCTGTCCTGGAAGCACAGCGGTTCAACGGTGATGGATTTCATCGTCAGCGTCTTTACCCCGATCATTCCAGCGATCGCCGGTGCGGGCATCTTCAAGTCGTTGCTGGTACTGGCTTCCGCTGTGGGCTGGATCAGCCCCGCAAGTGATAACTTCAAGCTGCTCTCGGCCATCCCAGACGCCGTTTTTGGGTTCCTTCCCCTGCTAGTCGCCTACACGGCAGCCAAGAAGCTCGACGTCAACCGCCCGCTCGCCCTCGGGATCGTGGGCGTCCTGGTCTTTCCGCCCTTCACGGCCCTCGTTTCCCGGGAGGGTGGTATCCAGCTCTTCGGACTCGGCGTCCCCACCGTGCCCTACAACGCCCAGGTCTTCCCGTCCATCCTTGCGGTTCTGCTGCTTAGCGTGGTGGAACGGGCCTTTACGAAGATCACCCCCGGACCCATCAGGATTTTCTTCGTTCCCCTGATGTGCATCATCATCGTGGTTCCGGCCACCATCTTCCTGCTGGGACCCCTCGGCTACCAGCTAGGCGTCCTGCTGACCGCTGCCATGATCGGCCTCTACAACACATTGGGCTGGGTCGCCGTGATGCTGCTCGCCGGCGTCCTGCCGCTGGTCATCTCCGTGGGTATGCACAAAGCCTTCATCCCGCCGACCATCGCCACCATGGCAAGCGCAGGCAAGGAATCCTTCTACCTGGTGGCGTCGCTGGCCCACAACATCAGTGAGGCCGGCGCAACCTTCGGCGTCGCCCTTCGAACCAAAAGCACAACCCTTCGCGCCACCGCCCTGTCAGCCGGGGTTTCAGCACTCTTCGGAATCACTGAACCTGCGCTCTACGGCGTGACGCTGCAAAACCGCCGCGCGCTGATCTCCGTCATCATCGGCAGCATGTCAGCAGGTGCCTACATGGGCCTCACGCACGTCGCCGGTTTCGCCGTCGTCGGCCCCGGCCTCGCGAGCATTTCGCTGTTCGTTGACGCCGCCAACCCGTGGAACTTCGTCAACGCCCTCATCGGCCTGGGCATAGCACTCGTTGTCTCATTCGTCCTGGCAGCAATCCTATGGCGGGACACGGACTCGGCCACGCTCCGGGTACTCGGCGACAGCCACGCCCTCAAGGAACCAGCCCATGGCTCCGGCCACCTTGCCAGCCCTATGACCGGCGTCGTTATCCCGCTCGCGGAAGTCGATGACTCCGTGTTTTCGGCAGGCATCATCGGGGAAGGCGTTGCCATCCGTCCCACGAACGGCACGGTCCGGTCCCCCATCGCCGGTGTTGTGACCGTGCTGATGGACTCCAAGCACGCCATCGGCATCCGCGGAGACGACGGCGTCGAAGTTCTCATCCACGTCGGCATCGACACCGTGCAACTGGAAGGAGCCCCCTTTACGGCCCACATCGCCGTCCGCGACCGCGTTGAAGTCGGCCAGCTGCTCCTCGACGTCGACCTCGACGCAATCACCGCCGCCGGCTACGACACCACCACACCGGTCCTCGTGGTGAACCCGAAAAAATACACCGTGACAGTGGACGGATCAGGCAGCGTAAAAGCTGGCCAGGTCCTCCTGACAACTAGGTCAAAAGAGAAGGAGCTCGTCAAATGACGCTACCCAAAGGATTCCGATGGGGCGGCGCCATCGCCGCCAACCAGGTCGAAGGCGCATGGCGTGAGGGCGGCCGCGGACCGGCAGTCTCCGACGTGGCCACCTACAAGCCGAACGCCGACCCGAGGGAGTACGCCCTTCACCACGCGGTCACTGTCGCCGGCATCACTGCAGCGCTGGAGGATGACGATGTGGAGTACTACCCGAAACGCCGCGGTATCGACTTCTACCACCGCTACCCCGGAGACCTGGCGCTGTTCGCAGAAATGGGCTTCACTACCCTCCGCGTCTCGATTGCCTGGACAAGGCTCTACCCCACCGGCGAAGAACTTGAGCCTCTCGAGGAAGGAATCGCCTACTACGAAGCCTTGTTCACGGAGATGCGCCGCCTGAACATCGAGCCGCTCGTAACACTCTCGCACTACGACCCTCCCGTTGCCCTCGCCCTCAAGCACAACGGCTGGGTGGAGCGCCGCACCATCGAACTGTTCGAACGGTACGCGAAGACCTGCTTCGAGCGCTTCGGACACCTCGTCAAGATGTGGCTGACCTTCAACGAGATCGACGGAATCATCCGGCACCCGTTCACCTCTGGCGCCATCATCGAGGAACTTGTCGACGGCGACATCGAGCAGGCGTGCTACACCGCCCTGCACCACCAGTTCGTCGCATCCGCATCCGTCACGAAAATACTCCGGGAAATCTCCCCGGACGCCCAAATGGGATGCATGCTCACCATGCTCACCACCTACCCCAACACGTGCCACCCCGACGACGTCGCGGCCACCCAGGCCAAGGAACGCCTTCTGTACCTGTGCACCGACGTGCAGGCCGACGGCGCCTATCCCCGCCTCGCCCTTCGGGCGCTGGAACAGCGCGGCGTGAAGATACCTTTCGAGGAAGGTGACGTCGAGCTGCTGCGCGAGCACCCCGTTGACTTCATCTCGTTCAGCTACTACATGTCCATAACAGAGTCCGTCCGGCCCGATGCCGAGCGCACGCCCGGCAACACGGTCCTCGGCGTAAAAAACCCATTCCTGCCCTCCAGCGAATGGGGCTGGCAGATCGACCCCATCGGCCTGCGCATCTCACTCATCGACCTCTACGACCGTTACGGGAAGCCACTGTTCATCGTCGAGAACGGCCTGGGGATGCGGGACGAGCTCACTGCGGACCGCCGCATCCACGACCCCTACCGCATCGACTACTTCCGCGCGCACTTTGAGCAGATGATCCAGGCCGTGGACGAAGGAGTGGATCTGATGGGCTACGTGAGCTGGGCGCCGATTGACCTGATCAGCGCCTCAAGCTCGCAGATCTCCAAGAGGTATGGTTTCATCTATGTCGATCAGGACGACCTTGGGAACGGCAGCCAGGAACGGCTGCGGAAGGACTCCTTCTACTGGTACCAGAAGGTCATCGCGTCCAACGGCGCCGACCTTGCCTGATAGCGGTCCCCATCGCGACCCTGCCGATCCTGCCGATCCTGCCGATCCTGGAGGACATTCGAGTGCACACCATTAAGAAAGTGCTCAACTCCAGCGTTGTGCTCGTGGAAGACAGCCGGGGCGTTGAACGCGTCCTCTTGGGAAAAGGCATCGGATACGGCCAAAAGGCAGGGTCGCAAATCGCGGCGTCCGAGGGTGAACGGGTTTTCGTCTCCCTCGACGACGCGGACCACCGCAACCTGGTGGAACTGCTGGCCCAAATTCCCGCGGAATTCATCGACCTGACGCGGACCATTGTCGACGACGCCGTGAAGCAGGGCCTGGTTCTGGACCCGCACATCTACCTGGCGCTGACGGACCACTTGCATTTCGCGGTCGACCGTCAGCGCCGTGGTCTCAAGATCGTCAACCGCCTAGCGTGGGAGATGCGGACCGTCTACCCGAAGCATTATGCAGTCGGGGTCAAGGCCCTGTCGGCGATGGAAGACCGGCTCGGCGTTGCCCTTCCGGAGGACGAAGCGGCCAACATCGCCTTTCACCTGGCCAACGCCGAGGTGGGCAGGGAGGGTGTCGATTCACTCCGGGTTGTCCAGCTCATACGCGAGATCACGACGATCGTTTCCCATACGGCCTCGATCCAGCTGCACCGCGAAGACCTCCACTCGGCGCGGTTCATCACCCACCTGCAGTATCTGGTTGAGAGGTTCTTCACGGACCGGCTCCTCAGCAGCGAGGACGATTTCCTTTTCCACAGCCTGAGCGGACGCTACCCGCGTGCTGTCGCCTCGGCCGAGAAGGTCCGTGACTTCGTACAGGGGAAGCACGGAGTCCGGCTGCCCAACGAGGAAGTCGCGTTCCTCGCCCTGCACATCGCCCGCGCTGCACCCGAATAACCCACCACCTACCTGAACCAATCACCGAAAGGCCACCATGGCACAGCGCACCACCTCCATCGCGTCCAAAGTCGGACTTCACGCACGTCCGGCGTCGCTCCTTGCTAACACCGCAACCAGCTCCGGCCACGACGTAACCCTCACGGCCAAAGGCCGCACAGTCGACGCCGACAGCCTTCTGTCGGTGCTCAGCCTCGGCATCGGGCACGGTGACGAAGTGGTCATCGGGGTCGAGGGAACTGACGATGAGCGTGTGGCCGACGAGATCGCGGCCCTGCTGGCGTCGGACCTCGACTCGGTGTGATGGCCAAGGCACGAATCCACTTTGTCCGGCACGCGGAGACGCTCTTCAACGTGAACGGACAGCTGCAGGGCTGGTGCGATTCCCCTCTTACCGAAAAAGGGGAACGCCAGGCCGCGGCTCTGGGCGAGCGATTCCGCGGCGAACGTTTGGCCGCTGCGTTCACCAGCGATCTTTTGCGCACCCGCACGACCGCAGCGGCGGCACTAACTGGACATCCGCACCTCTCCGCCACCGAGATGCACGAGCTGCGGGAATGGAATTTCGGAAGCTGGGAAGGCAAACCGAACGCCTCCCTCTGGGGTCCGGTCTTCCGGGATCACGGATACACGTACGCACCAGCGTCACCAGACTGGCCGCATATGACAGCCAACGGATTCGACAGCGTCATTGACGCAGTTCACAGGCATGATCCGAGCGGCCGGGCAGAGACATCACGCCAGGTGAGCGTCCGGCTCGTTAGAGGACTCGACGTTGTCGTGGCGGCAGCTGAACATTCGGCGCATACCGAATCAGGCGACGTGCTGGTGGTGACTCACGGAGCCGTCCTGGGAACCCTGCTCCGACACCTGGCTCCGACGCATCTACTGCCTGCCGGGTTTCCGAACTGCGGAATCATCACTGTCTCATGGGACGACCGTCACGTCATCGTCGGGGAAACAGACGCCTCCTGCTCTTTCCTGACGTCGATCTAATGGTGCGTCACGACGTCACCGGCCCCCGGACCCGTCCTGCGGCCATCAACAAAACCGGCGCCTACTGAAACGATTCGCCAGGGAGGGCCCGCACGCCGGGAAGATCTTGAGGCTTACGAGTGACCCGCTGCGTTTGTAGCAATCGCATCCTCGTTGACGCACCCAGATCTACCGCTCCACGTGCGGGCCCACCACGGCGGCGACGTCAAGCGGACGGACTTAACTCAGGGTTGTAGGACTCAGCGTTTGCCGTCGCGCCACCGTCGACCGACAGGATTGTGCCCAGCACGAACGAGCTCTTTTCAGATGACAGCCAAACCACAGCGTCGGCCACTTCATCCGGAGTTCCCAGGCGATGCAGCGGTTGAGGAGCCAGGATCATCTCCTTCGCCATGGCAGGCAGTTGCCTAACCATGGGTGTGCTGATTGCGCCGGGGGCGACTGCGTTAATCCTGATTCCCATGTTGGCGCACTCGCCGGCAGCCGTCTTCGTTAGTCCGACGACGCCGTGTTTGGCGGCCACATATGCTCCGGCCCACAGCGTCCCGACGAGCCCGGCCTCGGAGGCTGTATTGACAATGGTGCCGCCTCCATGGGCTTTCATATATTGAATCTCGTATTTCATCGCTAGCCATACGCCCTTTAGATCGACTGCGATGATTCGATCAAATTCATCCTCTTCGATATCAGCCAGGAATCCCGTTCCCCCGATTCCGGCATTGTTGTGCGCGAAGTCGAGGCGCCCGAAGTGCCGTACTGTCTGGTCGACCATCTCCGCGACAGACGTCGAATCTGAAACGTCCACCGGGACGAAGATCGCTTTGCCACCTGCCTCCTCGACGAGGGCAATTGTCTCCAGCGCTTTGTCGCGAGAGTGTTCCAGATCGGCAACCACGACTCCGGCGCCCTCGCGTCCAAATGCGACCGCTGTTGCGCGGCCTATCCCTCCGGCCGCCCCAGTCACCAAACCAGCTTTTCCCTCAAAATCGCGCATTTTGCACCTCAATCTCTCTGCTTGTGTCTGCTTGACCGATCGCAACAGCTAGATTTGGCACTCATCGATGAGTGGTTCCAGCAAGGCTGCTGCGATCTCAGGGGTTACAAAATCGGCAGGATCGATCTCCCGAATGGTCCGGCTGGCCGGGTTCTCGTAAACCCGCTCACCGATGAGTAGACATTCTTCGCTATAGGGCCAGAAAGTGCTCAACCAATGTTCCAGTTGGTAATAGCCGTCCGAATTCTCGACTTTCAGCCCCATGGCCTCGATTTGATAGCCACGCAGATGATGGGCAAAATGTGACTCGATCGCCAGCCCCCAGTCCGCTACGGCCATCTTTTCGCTCAGTGGGCCGAATACCGTTCCCCCGGACCCATCGAGAGTGGAGTAAAATGTTGCTACTTCATCACGTCCATTCAGGGTTAGGGCCTGATCCATGTAGAACATGAAGTAATGAGGATTCTCGACGATCATATTGTCCTGGAGTATTTCTTTCCAGCGCCCGGCGACCTCCAACATGGCATGCAGCCGGTAGTTTTTGATCATTGCGATATGCCGAGGATTCGACGTCTTTTGGAGCAGTTCATTAGGGCTCACGCATACATTGCGTGGATCAAAGGTGCGCATGGATGTCTCCTGATAATGGGATGTTTATGGTTGAGAGCGGGGCGGCTAAAACCACCCGCTTATGTGATGCAAGACAAATCTAGATCGATGTTACGATCGAAGCTATCCGGATTGTTTGGATCGTCTTCGGAAAAGCCGGATGAGCGCTGGGGCGGTCAACAGCAAGTCCTTCAACCCCGAAGCGGATCCCGGCAATCGGCGGCAGCGCTTCCCCTAGGTCGAGGCTAGGCAGTTACCCGATGTAACCCAGGCCACTCTGTGGAATCATTGGGTAAACGTGCTGCGGCTGCCCGAGAGTCCATGGCTGCCCACATCCCCTCGCTGACCGGTACCCGGCTCGGAAGCCACTGCGGAGTGAGCCGGTGTAATGCGACAGTTGTCATACCCCAGCAGGAGGACGGACGAGGACGGAGAGCCGCGAGATGATGGAGAACGAGGACGGCGCCAGTCGGATTAATACCAATCTGAATCTGCGCCGGTTGATGTTGTTTCAAGCCGTTGCAAAGCACCGGCACTTCGGCCGGGCTGCGCTGGAGCTCTTTGTCTCACCAACATCCCTGAGCGAGCAGATCCGAAAGCTGGAGGACGAGATTGGTATTCAGCTGTTCGACAGAACACCTCGCGGCGCCCAACTAACACGCGAGGGACAGCGGCTATTAGAGACTGCTGGCCGGATTATCAAAGAAGTAGACCGTTTTGATGCCTTGGTTGAATCCATTCATCGCAATGGCAGAGATAAAGTCAGATTGGGTTTTGTCGCCCTGGCCGCCGGGTCGCTGACAGCTGCCCTCGTTCGTGACTTTGAAAGTGCTCACACCCAATTTGAACTTGAACTTATCTCTGTTGACTTTTCTGAGCAGAGTTCATCCGTTACGGCATCGGAGGTCGATGCCTGTATTTCAAGAGGGCCACTCGACCTGTCTGGATTACGCTTCTTGAAGCTGTTTTCCGAACCTCGAATGGTCATGATCTCGCGCAGGAATCAAAAGTCAAAAGCAAGTTCTCTCACTGTCGCCGATTTACAGTCTGAACCTAGAGTGAGCAGAACCAACGTACCCAGCGATTGGCACAGGTGGTGGTCCCTCGATCCTTCTCCTGATGGCACTAGCCCGCCATACGGACCGACAGTAATATCGTTCGAGGAGCAGATAGAACTGGCAGCAATCAATCGAGCAATTAGCATAGTGCCAGAATCAGCAACGTATTACTATCACAGACCGGACATCGCATTTATACCGATCAGCGATGCGCCACCGAGCGAAGTCTTTCTCTGCGCGCGCGCCGATCGCAGCCATCCGGGCGTCGATGCGCTCTTCGATGTTGCGCGGAGTTCCTATTCGACCGATCCCCGAAAGTAGCCCGTCCACACAGACAGGCCACCGTCTCCCCGAAATCTGCGGCGCCGTCGAAGCGGCCCGCATTGGCAGGCGATTGCCGGCCCCCAACGGGTTGAGGCGTTGACCCTTCGTCAGAGCGTCGCCTCTTCAAGAGCAGCGCGAATGATTGCCCTGAACCAGTCGAGTGCCGGCGCCGGGCTTGTTCGGCGGGATGTGTATAGCGCGACGCTGCCGGTCGGAACGGTGAACGGAAGCTTGAACTTTTTGACTCGTCCATCGTTTTCAAAGATCTCCGCCAAAAGTTCAGGCACGATGCTCAGATAGTCGGTTGCGGCAAGCACGTGGGGCAGCGCAGAAAAATGCGGAAGTTTCACCGCTGCCGGCTGATCGTAGGCAAGCTCGCGCATGCGCTGCTGGAGGTGCTCATGCCCCAACTGCTCGCTGATCATCACCTGCCGCTCTTGAAAAAACTCCTCAGCCTCCGGCTTGTCACCGATTCGTGGATGATGAGCGGAGCATATCCCCCAGTACGACTGCTCCAACAGCTGATCCCGGACCAGGTCCGGAGCGTCGATTCTAGGCGTGCAGATCGCGCCGTCGGCCTTTCCCTGGACTAGGTCTTCCCGGGCGGTTCCGTAGGCGAGCGGAATCACTTCGACGGAGGTCGAGGGCGCCGATTCCTGAATCCTTTTGAGGACTGCCGGAAGAAGGGCTATCTCACCAATATCCGTTAGAAGCAGGCGGAAATTGCGGGTGGATGTAGCAGGGTCAAAAGTAGTCACGCGATCAACCGCATCGTCCATGGATTCCAGCGCGTGCCGTAATTGGGGATACACGGAGACGGCAACCTGAGTAGGCAGGAGACCTTGCGGGCCCCGGAGGAACAGGTCATCCCTGAATAGCTTACGCAGTCTGGCCAGCGCATAGCTGACTGAAGGCTGGCTGACATACAACTCCTGCGCGGCGCGGGTCACGCTCCGGGCCTCATAAACGTGGACAAAGATTCGCACGAGGTTCAGGTCATAGGTATCGGAACGGTTAACCATAGAGGCAGTCTATGTCAGCATACGAATCATTTATTGGAATTATATGAGGGTCAGTTTTAGCCTATTTGGAGTGTGATTCGCACCATAAGGCGAGAAATGAGGGCACAGCACGTGACGAGGACAGTACGCAGCGAAACAATGGAGATCCTGCGGCAGCACAACCTGACGACAATCTTCGGCAATCCCGGTTCCAACGAACTGCCCTTCCTGCAGGACTTCCCAGAAGACTTCCAATATATTCTCGGCCTGCACGAGGGCGCCGTGATCTCGATGGCAGATGGCTTCGCTCAGGCGTCCGGTGGCGCCGCGTTTGTGAACCTTCATGCGGCGTCCGGATCCGGGAACGCCATGGGTGGTCTAACCAACGCGGTCTACTCCCACTCCCCGCTGGTGATCACTGCCGGCCAGCAGGTGCGGTCAATGGTTGGCTTGGAGGCAATGCTGGCCAGCGTCGACGCGCCGACCCTGCCCAAGCCCCTGGTGAAGTGGAGCGCCGAGCCGCTCTGCCCTGAGGATGTACCCCGGTCCATCAGCCAGGCCATTCACACAGCACTGCTGCCAGCTAAGGGACCGGTGTATGTGTCGATTCCCTACGACGACTGGGATAAGGAGGCCCCGGCGGAGGCCCGGCACCTGGCCGGACGCACTTCTGTGGCTGCCCAGGAACTCCCGGCCGAAATCGTCCAGGACCTCGTGGTGCAGCTGAACACTGCCAGGAACCCAGTCCTGGTCCTCGGCCCGGAAGTGGACGCCGACGACGCCAACGAATTCGCCGTCGCCCTGGCTGAGAAGCTTGCCGCACCCGTGTGGATCGCCCCGTCACCTTCACGGTGCCCGTTTCCCACGCGGCACCGCAGTTTCCGGGGTGCATTGCCAGCCTCCATCAAAGACATCTCAAACATTCTCGGAGATCATGACTTGGTGCTGGTCGTTGGTGCGCCAGTCTTCCGCTACCACCAATACGTACCCGGGCTGTATCTGCAGTCCGGTACCCGCATCATCCACCTGACCGGGGATGCCGGCGAAGCTGCCCGTGCGCCAATGGGCGACTCGATAGTCACCTCAGTGCGCGGCAGCCTGCGCACCCTGGCGGAAGCCGTGGACCAGACAAGCCGCCGTCAACTGCCTGATCTGGCCCCCATCCCGGCGGCCTCCGAGGGATCGTTCAACGCTGTACATCCGGAGGCGGTCTTCGAGACGCTGCGCACCACGGCGCCAAAGGGCACTGTCTACGTCAAGGAATCGACGTCGACTTCGGCGGCTTTCTGGCAGCAGATGGACCTTGATGGGCAGGGCAGCTATTTCTTCCCGGCATCCGGTGGCTTGGGATTCGGGCTGCCGGCCACTGTCGGCGCCCAACTGGCGCACAAGGAACGCCGCGTCATCGGCATCATCGGTGACGGCTCAGCCAACTACGGCATCACTGCCCTCTGGACGGCAGCCCAGTACAACGTCCCGTGCATCTTCCTCATCATGAAAAACGGAACGTACGGGGCCCTTCGCGGCTTCTCCAAACTGCTCGGTACCGGGGAAACGCCGGGCTTGGACGTGCCAGGACTGGACTTTGTCCAGATTGCAAACGGCTACGGGGTTCCGGCCGAATCAGTGAGCACACCAGCCTCGCTCAAAACTGCGCTCAACAAAGCCCTCGAAAGCAACCGGCCCTCGCTCATCGAGATCAATACCCAATTCGAAGGGTGACTCCGCAGCGCTGGTCCGGAATCGATACCCCCAAATCAAGCATGACGAAGCAAAGGTAAGTTAGATGAAAATAGGTGTTCTTGGTGCAGGCGCAATGGGCCAGCTTTTTGGTGGCAGGCTGCAGCTGTCAGGCAACGAGGTTTACTTCATTGACGCGGCGCCTGCAACCATTCAAGCCCTCAATTCCCGTGGAATCACTGTGGAATCAGAGGGCGCGGCGAGCCACACACCCGTCAGGGCGGGAACGGCCGCCGACTTCAGTGAAACCCTCGAGCTCATTATCGTCTTCACCAAGAGCTTTCACACCGAGGCTGCTGTTGCCTCCGTTCGGCATCTGATTTCCGCGACAACGTTCGGCCTGACGCTACAAAACGGCCTCGGAAATGCGGACATCCTGGCGCGGGCCTTCACACCTGAACGGACCTTGGCCGGAATTACTGACTTTCCCGCTGACCTTGAACAGCCGGGCCACATCATCACCGGACCCGGCGGGAAGGTGCGGGTAGGCACCTGGACCGGCACAACAGAGCCGTTCCTCCAAAGGTTGGTGGATATCCTCAACAAGGCTGGACTGAATGCCTCCGCCGAGGAAGCCATCCAGGAACCCATCTGGGAGAAGCTTGCCTTCAATGCCGCCCTGAACACCCTTAGCGCCGTGACGGGACAGACCGTAGGCCAAATTGGAGCGAGCGTCCCGGCCCGCGAACTCGTGGCCCGCGTCGTCGACGAGACAATTGCCGTGGCAAATACCCAGGGTGTCCATCTATCCGCGGAGCGAGTCGACGCCGCCCTTGAGAACGCTTACCTGTATGCCGGTGAACACAAGACCTCAATGCTCCAGGACCGGGAGGCACGGCGCCGTACGGAGGCAGACTACATCGGCGGGGCAATTGTTCGTCTCGGCGAGAAATCAGGCATCCCTGCTCCGGTGCTGAATGCGCTGACAACACTCGCGTCCGCGCCGATCCGGTAGGGCGCGCCTCTTAAATCAGGTGCCGGCTGTCGGAATGCTTGAATGGCGTCGAATAAATCTGGTGTGAGTGATGATCAGTGGACCCGGACGAAGCTGTTGCTGCCGGTACCCGTGCAGTGGGCTCGGCTGTCAACCGAGCCCACCAGCGCGGGCGAACCGGGCACAGCTGCGCGGACGGGAATCAGAGGTCCTGCAGCCTAGTAAAGGCGCGCGATTGCGACCCGTT
Organism: Arthrobacter sp. NPDC093128; assembly: GCF_040683875.1. Classification (NCBI taxonomy): domain Bacteria; kingdom Bacillati; phylum Actinomycetota; class Actinomycetes; order Micrococcales; family Micrococcaceae; genus Arthrobacter; species Arthrobacter sp. NPDC093128. The sequence continues at coordinate 21,493 of NZ_JBFBEY010000028.1, read as the reverse complement.
AAGACCCACTCGCACTGACCTACCGTGCTGGTGTCGTCTTCTGCCCTTTGTCGTCTGGCTACGCCAGTAAGGACACATTCCGAGCACAAACTGCTGAGCACTTTTGCTGAAAGCGGGCTCAAGACAAGGCCCGATGATACGGGCCTACCAGGACGGCAGTATAGGCAGTGCGCCGTCAGCGTCGACGTTGTCGGTAACTCCGCGGGCCAGCCATTCGAGCAATCCTTCTCTGTCGGACGTGACGCGCAGGGCGCCGTCGCCGATCACCCACTCGTCGCGTTCCTCCGTCACTAGGGTCATCCCCGGCGCACCCTTGGCGCGCATGGTGCGCACGGCGGCTTCCAGAGCGTTGAGCACCGAGTCCGGATCCGCCTCCTCAATGGTCCATGCGGTGTCGAGGTCGTGGTGGTGCACCACGACCTCGGCGATCCGCAACGCCACAATGGACGTCGCGGGGATCTGCTTGCCGTGTAAGTGCACTTCCTCGACGGCGATCTCCCCGCCCAGCCGAAGGGCCTGTTCGGCGAAATAGACGGAGGACTGGCGGACTTTGCCCAGAAGTTCCTGGCGGGGCAGGGCGGCCAGCTCGGCTATCTCCCGGGCGCGGGCCTCCTGCGAGGCATAGAGTTGCTGCTCTTCGCCGGAGGTTGCCCAGTCGATGAGCTTGACCAGGGCCAGACCGTTCGAGGCGATGTGGGCGATGACATCTGCCCGGGTCCACCCCGTGCACAAGGATGGAGCGGCCATTTCGTCGTCGGACAGGGACTCTACGGTGGCCATGAACATGTCGGTCTCCCGGCCGAGGCGCGACAGGTCGGAGTGCAGGCGTGCGGGATTAATCATAAATTCACCTTATCCATTGGCCCGGATGCCAGCCGGCAATCCGGGCCAATGATTCATATTGAAATCGTACCGATCCATACGGGTCGTGATGGCTGAGGCGGCACGATGGAAACGGAAATGCCCCGCCGACGCATGCTTTAGCGTGCATCGGCGGGGCAACCGGTCTTAGAGGCGCTTGACTCCAACCGTGTGGTCGGTGGTGAATTCGGCAATAGCCCAGTCGCCGTTGAACCGGCCCAGTCCGGAGTTGCCCTCGCCGCCGAAAGGCACATGGGATTCGTCGTGCACCGGCATCTCATTGATATGCGTCATGCCGGCCTTGACGCCCAGGCCGAATTGCACGCCGCGATCGAGGTCCTGGGTGAATACCGAACTCGAAAGTCCGAATTCGGTGGCGTTGGCCAACTCCAGGGCGTGGGCTTCGTCGTCGGCCTTGATGATGCCCACCAACGGTCCAAAGATCTCCTCGCGGGCAATCTCCATATCGGGACTGACATCGGCGAACACGTGCGGCGGCACGACCCGGCCCGTGATTTCGCCGTCAAGGACGGTGCGGGCGCCCTCAGCCTTGGCCGTTGCGATTTTCGTTTTCAGTCCTTCAAGCTGGCTGTCATTGACCACCGGCCCCACCAGGGTCTGCGCAGAAGCAGGGTCGCCGAAAGGTACCCCGGAGGCCGCGGCGGTGAACCGCTCCACGAATTCATCATAGAGCGGGGCCTCAACAATGATGCGGTTGACCGCCATGCAGATCTGTCCCTGGTGCAGGAACTTGCCCAACACGGCAGCTTCCACTGCAGCATCCAGATTGGCATCCGCAAGGACCACCAGGGGCGCGTTACCGCCGAGTTCCAAGGCCACGTGCTTGAGGTGCTTACCACCGGCGGCGAGTTTGCCAACGTTCTGCCCAATCGGCGTCGAGCCCGTGAAGGAAATCAGCCCGGGAACCGGGTGGGTTACGAAGTCGTCGCCGATCTCGGATCCGGCGCCCACGACCACGTTGAGCACTCCGGGTGGCAACCCCGCTTCCTCAAACACCCTCGCGAGGATCAGCCCGCCCGTAACCGGTGTGTCACTGGCCGGTTTGATGACCACGGCATTGCCCAGGGCGAGGGCCGGGGCCACTGAACGCTCGGAGAGGTGGAGCGGAAAATTCCACGGGCTGATGATGCCGACTACGCCGATGGGGCGCCGGTAGACTCGCAGCTCTTTGCCGGGCGTATTGGACTCAACAATGCGGCCGTGAACCCGGGTGGGGAAGGAGGACGCCTCCAGGGTAATCCCGGCGGCCAGGGAGACCTCTACCTGGGCCTTGGCCACGGTCGAGCCGGACTCTTTGATGAGCCAATCCACTATTTCCTCGCGACGCTCCTCCAGGATCTGGGCGGCCCGGAGGATTACCTGGCGTCGGGCGGCAGGAGGCTGGGCGGCCCACTCCTTTTGTGCCGCTTCGGCAGCCCTGTAGGCGTCGTCCAGGTCCTGCTTGTTGGCCTGGCGGATGGAAGCCAGCACCGAGTCGTCGTACGGGTTGGTGACTGTCAGAGTCTTCTCGGACCTGCCCTCACGCCACGTCCCGCCGAGGAACTGCTGGGTGACGGGCAGGCCGGCAAACGTCGCCGTGATTTCCAAGGTTGTTGTTGTCATAGTTTTGCTCCTGGGAGGGTCGTAGTTGGGAGAAATGGAATCGGGGCGGTCCCCGGTTTGGGTCCGCCGCTGGTCAGAAGACCAGGACAGGCTTGATGACTTCGCCGGATTCGGAAGCGTCGAAAGCGTCGTTGATGTCGGCAAACGCAAAGGTTTTGGTCAACTTTTCCAGCGGGAACTTTCCTTGCTGCCAGAGTCGGATGAGCTGCGGAATGAAGACCTGGGGCACGGAATCTCCTTCGATAATGGTGCGGAAGTGCCACCCTTTAAGTAACGAAGCCCCAACTTCGAAGGACACCTCTGTGCCCGGGGCCGGGGCCCCGACGAGAGCCACCGTTCCCCCCGACCCCAGGATGTCGGCAGCCTGCCGCAACACGGCGGGAATACCCGTGGTGTCCAGGGCATAGTCGACGCCGCGCCCACCGGTGATCTGCGCTATCTCTGCCGCCACGTCTGTGGAGCGGCTGTTGATGGCGTGAGTGGCGCCCAGGTCCTTTGCCGTGGCCAGCCGGGACTCGACAATGTCGACCGCAACAATGGTTGTCGCACCCACGGCCGCGGCGGCCATGAGAGCCGCGCAGCCAACGGCGCCGGTGCCGAAGACAACAATGCTGGAACCCGGGCGTACGTCCAACGAGTTGATGACCGCACCGGCCCCTGTCTGGAGGCCGCAGCCGAGGGGGCCGAGCAACTCCAGCGGAAGGTTCCCGTCTACCTTCACGACGCTGCGAACAGCAACGTTGACGTGCGTCGCGAACGACGATTGGCCGAAAAAGTGTGAGGAGACTGCTGACTCGCCATCGTTCAAGGCCGTGGAACCGTCCGGACGGGTACCCGCGAAATTCCGGCCGAAGAATTCGCTGCAGTAGGCGGGCCGTCCGGTCAGGCACTGCCCGCATACTCCACAGGAATTGGCGGAAAGGACCACAGAGTCTCCGACGTCGACGGAGGTCACCAAGGAGCCGACCGCCTCGACTATTCCTGCTCCCTCGTGCCCGAGAACCGCCGGCAAGGGCGTGGGGTAGACCTGGTCGCGGACGATCGCGTCGGTGTGACAGACGCCGGTTGCGACGAGCTTCACCCTGACCTCGTCAGGGCGGGGCTCATCCAGGGAGAGTTGGACGATCTCGAAAGGGGCGTTGGGCGCGGTAGCGAGGGCAGCAGTGACCTTCATTGGAATGGCTCCTCAGGGTAAGGCTTGAATTGGCGGAAGCTGACACGTGCGGCGCACGGTATGGGGTCGACGGCGGTGAGCGGCTTTCGAGGCCAAGGACCCAACGCTGGGCCTTGCAGTCGTCAAGTGTTCGTTGCCGAGGAGAGTCCGTGCATCCGGACCGGTGCCTATACTGTGACACGTAGCACAACGGGCGGGGTTGTCCCCAGGCGACATCGAGGTTGTCGATTGACGCCGTCCTCGCCGCACACAAGGAGGTTCCGTGCATGACGGTGGGTTTGATAGCTGACGCGTGGTATCACGACATGGAGTCGACGTTCGGCGGGCTTGAGGTGGTGGCCCTTGGGAATTCCACTGGGCAGGTTTCCGGTGCGCTGGCGGCGAAGGAGCTGGGCCAGGTCGGAATATATGGAATCTCGGGCACCCCACAGCAACTCGTCCGATCACCCCGTGCGGTACGCCAGTCGCCGGCGGAGTTACTCAAAGTGTGCGCAATGCGCCGCGGGCGCTGCATCATCGAACAATCCGGACGCGAGCTGACCGTCGCACCCGGGGAATTTGGCCTTTACGACACGGCGGTGCCCTACCGGCTCACCTTCCAAGGCGCCTGGCAATGCGAGGTCATGACGGCGCCTTCAACGTCCCTGGGCGCGCCACGTGCCGCAGTTGACGAAGCACGGTCGCACCCCTGGTCGGCCACAACCGGAGCCGGGACGGTGCTGGCACAGTTCATCAGCGCCTGCACGTCCATGACTGTCCCCGCGCCGGCAGCCTGGAACCACCTGGCCACCGCCGGCGAAGCACTGCTGGCAAGTGTAGTCCTGCAGGATTATGAACCCTCCACCGAGGACATGGCCGATTTCCTCCGGCATGAAATCGAGTCTTATGTCGATCGAAACCTGCAGGACCCGAACCTGGGCCTGCAGCAGATCGCTTCTGCCCATCACGTCTCCGTGCGTACAGTCCAGCGGCTGTTCGCAAGAAGCGGCACGGGTCTGACCGGGCTAATCCGCAAGAGTCGCCTGCAGGCCGTCCGTCGCGACCTTGCTGATTACCGTAATCCCCACATCACCATCGCAGACGTCGCTGCGAGATGGTGCATCCACGACGCCCAGTGGCTCGCCAGGGCTTTCAAATCCGAGTTCGGCATCTCGCCGTCGGAATTCCGCAAAGCCTCCGCGGCGGGTACAAACGGCGAATCTGCACTGTAGATGCGTTCTGTCGCTGGCAACAGGACCTACTCTTTCAGAAATACGGCCAGTCATATCTGATTGATATCGTGAAAGTATGGATCACACCCCGGCCTAATCCCGGGTATTTGCCGCATATGGCGGGCGTCACACCTCTGGAACACTGGAGCAAAGCCAAGGGACGCAGGTTCACCCCACGGCATTACTTCCATGCTCCGTCAGAGAGGACAGGCATATATGGCTACGCTCCACGCCGTCATCGCCGAAGACCCGCGCAAAGAGGCGCGCACCGCAAACTGGGTGGCCTTCGTCATCTGCACCGCACTGTTATTCGATGGCTACGACCTTGTTGTGTACGGCACCGTCCTTCCGGGACTGCTCGCCGACCCAAGCCAGATTGGCGCCTTCGATGCCGCTACCGCCGGCCTCTTGGGCTCGTGGGCGCTCGTTGGCGTGCTGGTCGGATCATTGATCTGCGGCGCGGTCGGCGACTTCTTCGGCCGCCGCCGTCTCATGCTCCTGGGCATCGCATGGTTCTCGGTGGGGATGTTCGTTACGGCGCTGACCACCTCCGTGGCGTCTTTCGGCGCTTTGCGCTTCATTACGGGCGTTGGCCTCGGTGTCGTCATCGCCACCGCTGGCGCCACGATGGCAGAGTTCGCGCCGGCCGGCCGGCGACAGTTTTACAACGCGATCGTCTATTCCGGCGTCCCCGCTGGCGGTGTGTTCGCTTCCGTCATGGGCATACTGCTCCTTAATAACATTGGCTGGCGCGGACTCTTCATGATCGGAGCCCTCCCCCTCGTCCTGCTCGTGCCCATTGCCTGGTTCAAACTTCCGGAGTCTCCCCGCTGGCTATTGGCCCGCGGCCGTGAGGAGCAGGCCCTGGCTGCTTCGCAGCGGACCGGCGTTTCGCTCATTGAAGAACAGGTCATTCGGCAGATCGGCGCAGCCCCGCAGAAGACCGGCTTCGCGGCCGTTTTTTCCAAACAGTTCGCAGTGGCTTCCGTACTTCTGGGCTTGATGTCTTTCTCCGGCCTGCTGTTGACCTATGGCTTGAACACGTGGCTGCCGAAAATCATGGAGGGCTACGGATATGGGCGGACATACGCCCTGTTCTTCCCCCTGGCGTTGAACCTCGGTGCGGTGGCAGGAGGTTTGCTGCTCTCGCGCTACGCTGACAAGGCCGGTCCCCAACGGGTCATTGCCAGCACCTTCGTCCTGGCCACTATGTCACTGCTGCTCATGACCTTCGGCTTCCCCCTGCCGATGTTGTTCCTGTGCATCGCCATCGCCGGAGTGGGCACCCTCGGCACCCAGGTGCTGGTTTACGGTTTCCAGTCAAACTACTTCACCACCAACGCGCGGGCAGCAGGTGTGGCCTGGTGTGCCAGCGTGGGCCGCTTGGGCGGCATTCTCGGACCAATCATTGGCGGCTGGCTGGCGGCGGCCGGAATCGGAGGCGCCACCGCCTTCTACATCTACGGCGGCGTCGCCCTGCTGGGAGCGGTCGTCACGGTTCTGGTCCCCCGTCAGCGAAAGCTGGAAGAAGCAGAGCACACGGCCGAAGAGATTGTGGAGCACTCCGCCGAAGGGGAGCTCAGCACCGCCACTCCCCAGGTCCGCCTTTGACCGAACGCAGCCGGCCAGTGCCATAAACGGGTCCAAATCCACGGAGAGGGTGCCCAGGCCATGCCTGGGCACCCTCTGCGCTGCTGTTGTGTCGGGCCGGCGTAACCCGGATGCCATTATGTCGTATGAACCCAAGAGTGGTCGGCTTTATACTTGATCCGGGAATCAATAGGGTGGGCGCCTAATCTGTGGCGCCATACGGAGGGACGGCAAAACCGATGGAGATCAGGCAACTGAACTACTTTATTGCCGTTGCGGAGGAACGCCACTTCGGCCGTGCGGCAAAACGCCTGCACATGGCCCAGCCACCCCTGTCCCAGCAAATACGGCAGTTGGAAGAGCAATTGGGTGTGCGCCTGCTGAACCGCACCACCCGGAGAGTGGAACTCACCGCCGCCGGGCAGGCGCTGCTGGACAGGGGCCGGCAGATCGTTAATGCGGTAGGAACTCTCCGTGCTGACGTGTACCAGGTCGGCCAAGGCGCAACCGGCGTTCTGCGCGTGGGGTTCTCCGGCTCAGCGACCTACGGAGTCATGCCCCCGATCGTCCGACGCGCCAAGCAGGTACTCCCTGGGTTATCGCTGAACCTACACGGCGAGATGCTCACCCCTGCGATGGAGGCCGGCCTGCGGGAGGGCACCTTGGATGCAGCCCTGTTGCGCCCGCCCATCGCCTCCCAGGACATCGAATACCGCATCGTTACCCGCGAACCGCTGATCTTAGCGTTGCCGTCCTTCAGCGCCCTGGCCCTGGACCGGCCAGTGGCCGTACATGAACTACAGGACCAGGAATTTATCTCCTACCCGCCGGAGTCGGTGCTTTACCGGACCACCGCAGGGCTCTGCCGCGCGGCGGGTTTCCAGCCACGCATCACCCAGGTAATCAGTGAGACGTCCACGATGCTCTCCTTTGTGGCGGCCGGCAGTGGCGTTGCCATCCTTCCAGCGAGCGTCCGTGCCCTCCAGCTCGAGGGCGTCGTTTACCGCGATATCGAACAGGCACCCGAAGTGGAGCTGGCCGTGGCTTGGCGGCGTGAGGACCGGTCATCACTGCTCCAAAGCTTCCTGGATGTCGTAGGCTCCGCGACCAAAGACCTGCCCAACCGTACTCCCAGTCCGCCCGGGTCCTAACCTGATGCGGGCCGCCACCGGTGCAGGTCCAGGGGCAGCGCGTCAGTCCGTGGGACGAAAACGTGCGGCCAGTTCGCTGCGGGAGCGGATCCCGAACTTCGCGTACACGCGGGTCAGGTGGTACTGCACAGTCTTGTCGGCCAGGAACAGTGCACGGGCAGCCTCTTTGTTGGTGGCCCCGGCCGCCACGAGTTGTGCTACTGACTGCTCCTGGGCAGTGAGCTGGACCTGCGGTCCCGTCACGGCCGCGAGCACGGCGTCAGACGGGTCGGACATGTTGCCCACATCAAGGCCCGTCGCCTTCAGCTCCCGATCGCATCTGTCGACATACGTGGCAGCGCCCAGGGAATCATAGAGATCCCTGGCCACGCGAAGCACTGAGGATGCCAAGCGCCTCTTGCCTGCACGCCGCATGCTTTGCCCGAAGGCAAAGCTCACCCTGGCCCGCAGATATGGGCGGTTGAGCCCGCGCAGATGACTCAGTGCCGCCTCGAAATGCTCCCGGGCGGCGTCAGGATCCCCCTGGGCAGCAACGAGCCGGCCCCGCGCCCACGCCATTCTTGCCAGGTCTGACGGCACGGCCCGTTCCCGCGGCACCTGCTCGAAGGCGGTAAGAAAGGCGTCGGCCGTGTCCAGCTGGTCGGTCATGACCAAGGCATTTACGTAGGAGTCCTGCCACGGCCAAAACGACACTCTGCTCTCTGTCCAGGGGTCCAACTCCGTCAGCGGCTGCAGCACAGCCAATGCGCTTTCATAGTCCGCCCTGGCCTCATGGAAGCGCGCCCGGGCCAGGCTGGCAGGGACCTGCATGGCGCGATAGGTGCCCGGCTGCACCGCAGCTTGGGAAACGTAGTACCGTGCGCGGTCCCAATCCCCACGCAAGGACCACAGCTCGGCGGCGGTCCAATACAACAGGGGGCGGATCAGCGGCATCCGGGAGGTCTCGAGCCGAACCGAGGCGCGTGCAACCGTGGCCGCTGCGGCATCCCAGTTGCCGAGCACAAGTTGGGTGCGGGCCAACCACGCCTCCGCCCACAGCGAGATCCGCAGAGAGCCGCCGCGGAATTCAGTCGGGGCAGCGGCTTCGAAATTCACCTGCGCGGTCTCTGCGTCATCCAGTCGCAGGGCCAGCCAACCGGCACCTATCTGCACGCGCTGCTTTTGGGCGTTCTCTGACGCGTGTTCGAAAGCGCGGCGATAAGAGGCCTCGGCTTCAGACAACCTGCCCTGGGCGTAAAGCCCCAACCCGTAGATGGCCTCCGATTCGATGTAGGCAGGCGTACCCACCTGTGTCAGTGACATGGCCTGCTCCGCCCAACGCGTGATGACGGGACCATCCCAGGAGGCCACCCCGTGCAGGACCAAACGCTGGGCCACCTGCGCGGCAGCCGCCGGGTCCCGCTGCGGATTGCTGGTTTTCCAAGCCATTTCCAACTGGGTTTGTGCGCTGTGGTTCTGTCCGGAGGCCGTCGAGAGGTAGCCCAGAACCGAGGAACGCAGCGGCGAGGGCGCCATGGCGTCGACGGCGGCAGCCCACATCTGTGCCTCGGCAATATTGCCGGAACCCACGAGGGCATCTACTGCCCTCAGTTGGCGATCGTTACCGACGCGGATGTCACCCGAGAGCCGGGACGCTGAAAACAGTGCGGTCGATACATCGTGCCAGGCACCCACGAGGGCCTGTTGCCGCGCGTACTCCTCAAGCTCCTCGGCAAGGGCCTCGTCTGGTCCCGGAGTAGCCGACACCCGGTGACCCAGGCGGTCGCCTTCATTCTGAACCGAGTCCGCAGCCTTGCGGTGCAGGCGAATGCGCCTGCTGGGTGCAATCTGCTCGTAGACGGACGCGGTGGTTCCCGCTTCGAAGAATGTCACCAGCGAGTGGGCCTGGTCCACTGACAGGCCCAGCAGTCCGGCACGGTGGCCCTCGTCGAGGGCATCCATCACGGATTCGACCCCACTGACACGGGCAACCTCAGCCACCCCGGCACTGCGGCCGAGCACGGACGTGGCCTCAGCCACAGCCACCAGATCGGGTGAGGCGGCTCCGAGGAGACTGCGCACCTGGGCCCGCACGCGTGAACTCGGAGGCAGGGACGAGAACCATGTCTGCCAGGTTTCCGGAGGAAGCTCGCCCAGAAGTTCGACAACCGGTTGGGGCCATCCCCCGGTATGCCGCACGATCTCGTGGGCGGCCGTCGCGTTCAGGTCGATGCCGAACCAACGCCGCGCGAGCTCCTGGACCCGCTGCGGGGACAGTGGGTCCAATGGAAGACGGGAAACCTGATGGCCGGTGAGGAAGGCCAACACACCCGCTGGCACAAGCCGGGCCTGAGCGGGATCCAGCGTGACGAGGAACAGGATTCTCTTGCTGTGCAGCCGCCGCATGACAAAGACAAGGACGTGGAGAGTTTCTGCGTCCAGATGCTGGACGTCATCAACGGCAACCACCACGCTCCCGTGCAATTGAAGCCCGTCGAGGTGTGCACCCAGGGTAGACGCATAGTTGACGGCTTGGGAGGGGGTAAGTGCACCGGCCAGGTCCGCTGAACGGCCGCTCCCTTTGCCAGAGTCCTTTGCCGAGCGCAGCGGCGGGGAGGCCATAAGCTGGGAGTAGCCGGCGAGCGGGAGCTGCGCTTCCCATTCGTCGCCAGTGGCGGACAACACGCGCACGCCACGCGCGACGCCACGGCAGTGCTCCAGGAACAGATCCAACACTGCCGTCTTCCCGGATCCCCGCGGGCCGCTCAGTACCACCGTACGCACGTTTCCTTTACGAACAGTGCGGAGCGTCTCCAGTAACTCCTCGAAGACCTCGGCACGGCCGAGCAGCGCCAGATCTTCTTCAGGGTTGCCGCGGTGGTGGCCCGGAATCATGCTGGCAAGCTTACTCGACCGCACGTCCCGGCCCCGCCAGCGGTTATCAGTCACAACAGGCTCAACCCAGGTCTCCGCCTGCTACCGGAAGGACGCTGCCGGTGACATACGATGCTTCGTCGGATGCCAGGAAAACGATCGGCGCAGCCTGTTCGTCCAGGGTGCCGTACCGCTTCAAAAAGGACGATTCAACGGTCTGGTCCACAATGGCCTGGTACCACGCCTTTTCGGTGGTGGACTCAGCTTCCGGTCCGCGCTTGACCCTTCGGGGCGGAGCTTCCGTGCCGCCCGGGGCGGTAGCAACAACGCGGATGCCGCGCCCGGCGACCTCCATGGCCAAGGACTGGGTCAGGGCGTTGACTCCTCCCTTCGCCGCGGCATAGGGGACGCGGTGCACTCCGCGCGTGGCCACTGAGGAGACGTTGACGATGGTGCCCGAGTCCTGGGCCAGCATCGTCGGGAGGACGGCGCGGCATGACCACAGGGTGGGGAAAAGCGAACGACGGATCTCCCGTTCAATCTGTTCCTCGTCGTATTCTTCGTAGGGGCGGGCCCATATAGTCCCTCCCACGTTGTTGACGAGTACATCAATCCTTCCGTGGCGGGCCAGGGCGGCGTTCACTACCCGCTCGGCTCCGGCGAAACTTTCCAGGTCCGCCGTGACGGAGCTGGCTGACCCGCCGGACCCTGACTCCTGCGCGGCGTCCTGGATGTCCTTGGCCACGTCCTGCACAATGTCTGCGCGGTCAACCAGGACCACCGAACCTCCCTCGGCCCCGATCCGCTCCGCGACTTTCTGCCCGATTCCCTGGGCCGCGCCCGTGACCACCGCCACTTTGCCAGCGAAACGGCCCGGCGTGATGAACTGTCCCGAGTACGCTGCCACCGTCACGAACCCTTGCCCATGGCATCGATCGCTTCGGCCATGGTGCCCTTCGCATCGCGGGCGTGGGCCATGATGACTTCCCGGGCCCGTTCCTTGTCGCCTCGCTCAAATGCGGCTACGACATCAAGGTGGTCCTGGGCGACCCGTTCAAAGATGCGGGTGCCCTCTGCAAAAGTTGCCGCCATTTGCGCGTGGACGTCGAGCCGTCGGTACGACTCCAGCAGCATCGGGTTGTCGGAGATCGTGAACAGGTACTCGTGGAACTCTTCGTTGGTCCTGACGTACTCTTCGGGGTCAAGAACCCTCCCAGAGTCCACCGCACGTGTGGTCGCTTCGGCAAGACGACGGAACTGGTGAAGCTGCTCCTTGCTCAGGCGGTCCAACATCAGTTCGGTCACGGCAAGTTCAAGGCCCATGCGGGCGTCCAGGTGCGCGAAACTGTCTTCCTTGCGGAACTCGAGCCGGCCGGTCTCCATGGAGGAAATGGCTTCCACGCGGCTGATGGTGTCGCCCGCGCTTTCCAGCTTCTCCACGGACGCGGGCGCACCCGTCTCGGCGTCCCCGCCGGTGGCTTCTTTGGGGGCGAACCGCTCGAAATAGAAGTTGGCCGGTTGGATGTCCTCGGTGTCCAGCCACTTAGAGACGGCGTTGACCATGGGCGGCGGGCCGCAAAGGTAGATGTCGACGTCACCGTCGTTGAGGCGGGACGGCTGGATGATCTGCGTTACGTAGCCTGTGTGCGGTGCGGAAGTCCCCGGCTCGGAGGCAATGTGATCCCAGGTGAAGGTCGGCAGCTTCGCTTCGTAGGCGCGCAGCCAGTCGAGTCCCACGATGTCGGCTTCACGGGAGACGCCATAAATCAGGTGGACCGGCGTGGCAGGAGGGTTCTCGGACAGTTTCTCCAGAATGGATAGGAGCGGGGCCAGGCCCGTTCCGCCTGCCAGCAGGAGCAGGGGGCGCTTGGGTTCGCGAAGGAAGAAGGAGCCGTACGGGCCTGTGAACTCGATGGTGTCCCCGACCGCGGCCCGGTCACGCAGGTACTCGGACATCGCGCCCTGCGGCGTGATGCGCACCATGAAGGACGCGTCTTCCACTTCCGGGCCGTTGCTGAAGGAGTACGAGCGCTCCGCGTCGGTGCCTGGGACCTTGATGTTGACGTACTGGCCGGGCAGGAAAGCCAGTGCTTCCCGGTTCTGCACCTCCAGCGCGAAGGAGATGGTGGATTCCGAATGCTTGTCGAGTTCCTTCAGCGTGGACGTAAACGTGGCAGCCGAGGTTTTCGCTGATTCGGAGGTGGCCGGGATCTGGATCGCGAGGTCCGATTCCGGAACGGCCTGGCAGGTGAGGAGGTAGCCCTTCTCAAGCTCCTCTTCGGTCATGGCGTCGTCGATGTAGTCGCCGGGGTCGAACGAGCCGGAGTCGCAAAAGGCCTTGCACGTGCCGCAGGCGCCGTCCCGACAATCTGAAGGGATGTTGATGCGCGCCTTGTACGCCGCGTCCATCACGGTCTCGTAGTCGCCAACTTTGATGACTTTGGTGACGCCGTCTTCGAAACTGAGGGCTACCTGATGGCCCATGATTCCTCCTGGTTGGGGGTCGCATCCTCGCGACCCCCGGAAAGTTAGTGCGGTTATCTCTTGCGAGCAGATCTGGCGGCGGGCCGCTCCTGGCGGCCCTTCTGCGGCCGCGCTGTACGCCTGCCGGGCGCCGTCAGATCATGTAGACATCCACCACGTGGTGGATGTAGTCGTTCTTCAGTACAACCTTCTTTTTCAGGATCACCGGCTGCTCGCCGGAGAGGTCGATCGTGTAGAAGCTCGTACCGAAATAGGTATCGGTGGTGTTGTACCGGAAGTACAGGGTGAACCAGTTAAAGCGCACCTTGACCTGGCCGCCGTCGTGCTCCAGGACTTCAACGTCGGTGATGTTGTGCCCGGTGCGCGGCTCCGGGAGCGAGGTGGCGGAGGAGCGGTCCGTCTTGATCCGGAAGACCCGGTCCTCGATGCCTCCACGGTTGTCGTAATAGATGAGAGAGATCTCGTTCTGGGGGTCTACGGTAAGCCGGTCGTCGACGTCCCACGCCGGCATCCAGTACTCGGAGTCCGGGTGGTAACACTCAAGCCACTCGTCGAACTGGCGGTCATCCAGTAGCCGGGCTTCGCGGTAAAGGAAGGCACGGACTGTCTCGAGGGTTGCGATTTCGTCGGCGCTCTTGAGCGTAGTGACGGAGTTAGTGAGGTTGGCCATGGGTTTTCAGCACTCTCTGTTTTGATCGAACGTTTCGATTACGCCGTGACCGGCAAGGATTCCTGGGCAACGGCTTCCGCGTCCGCGAGGGCCTTGTCCATTACTTCCTTCCAGTACCCGTGCTGGATCGGGTAGAGCCCCTCGTCTTCGGTGCGCACACCTGAGGCGATCACCCGCGACATGCCCAGCGCTGTGGCCTGCTCGTCGGGACCGGCAATCTCGTGAGTGGAGCCGCGCGTCATATCGTTCCACGGCGCGGAGGTGGCCCAGTAGGTCTTGTTGCAGGATCGGAACTCCTCGAGGTCGTCCGGTGTGGCCATGCCCGTTGCGTTGAAGAAGTCCTCATATTGGCGGATGCGCTTCGAGCGGTTTTCCTGGGATTCACCTTTTGGTGCGATGCAGTAGATCGTCACCTCGGTCTGGTCCGCTGAAATCGGGCGGAAGTGACGGATCTGCGACGAGAACTGGTCCATGATGTACACGTTCGGGTACAGGCAGAGGTTGCGTGAGATGTTGATCATGAAGTTTGCCATCTCCTCGCCGTACTTTTCGACGAGCTCATCGCGGCGGTCCCACAGGGGACGGTCCTCGGGGTTGGTCCACTCCTGCCACAGCAGCAGGTGCCCGTGATCGTAGGAATAGAAGCCGCCCTTAACCTTGCCCCATTTGCCGGCGTCCATGGCCTTGGTCTTGTTTGCAGAGTCACCGGCGCTGCGGCGGGCGGTCGTCGCAGCATAGTTCCAGTGCACGGCGGTGACGTGGTAGCCGTCGGCGCCGTTTTCCGCCTGGACCTTCCAGTTGCCGTCGTAGGTATACGTGGATGATCCGCGCAGGACCTCGAGCCCCTCCGGGGACTGGTCCACAATCGAATCGATGACCTTGGTGGCATCTCCCAGGTGTTCCTCCAGCGGGAGGACATCAGCGTTCAATGAGCCGAACAGGAAGCCCCGGTAGGAGTCGAAGCGGGCTACCTTGGTGAGGTCGTGTGAGCCTTCCTTGTTGAAGGTCTCGGGGTATCCGGCGTTGCGGGAGTCCTTGACCTTCAGGAGCTCGCCGGAGTTCTTGAATGTCCAGCCGTGGAATGGACACGTGAAAGTGGTCCGGTTATCGGTCTTGCGCCTGCACAGCATGGCGCCCCGGTGGGAGCAGGCGTTGACGATGCAGTTGATCTTCTCGTCCTTGTCCCGGGTAAGGACGACGGGAGTCCGGCCAATGTAGGTGGTGAAGTAGTCTCCCACGTTGGGGATCTGGGATTCATGGGCCAAGTAAACCCAGTTTCCCTCGAAGATGTGCTTCATCTCCAGTTCAAAGATTTCCTGGTCGGTGAAGATTTCACGCTTCGCCCGGATGACGCCGTTCTCTCGATCGTCAACGACGGCGTCAGCCAGGACTTCACGGACACGTGTCAGATTCTCGGTCATGGTGTGCTCCTTCTTTGGAGAGGTGCGGGTGGGCGGGCAGCGACTGTGCGGCCACGCACACCCCTCGGGCGGAATGAATGTGTCCCACCAAGTGTGGCGCAGGGTGACAACGCTCACATCAGGCAAAACCCTAGTCCAAACCAAGGGTATTTTTATGTACGTGAGACTACATAATCAGCGTTATATAGGTCCTTGTTTCGTCCTTATCGACTGATTAGCATGAGATGGACGTCACGTGAAGGCCGGTGAACCTGCGGGTGCACTGCCCGCGGCCGGCGCGTTTCAGGGAAACGGAACATTTCCCGTTCCCGATGCACAGAGGAGTGTGGAGATCATCATGACTGAGAATCAGTTGGACACCCGGCAGGAAACTGAGGGTACGGCTGTGGAGGCCGGTTCGAAGGCGACCGAGCGCTTCGCCGCGTCGGGCAAGCCCACGGGAGCCGGGGTTCCCAAGGAGCGCGTGAGCTTGCTCGCAGGTGCCCTCATCAAAGCGGCCAACGACATCGTAGTCGAACACGAAGTCACCTACGAGGAGTACAACGCCCTGAAAGCCTGGCTGATTAAGGTGGGCAACGATGGCGAGTGGCCGCTGTTCCTCGATGTGTGGCTTGAGCACACCGTGGAGGATGTCAACTCCCAGGAGCGGCCCGGCACGAAAGGCACCATCGAGGGTCCCTATTACGTCCCGAACTCCCCTGTGCTGGAGTCCCCCGCCACGCTGGAGATGCGTGATAACGAAGAGGGTGTTCCGCTGCAGTTCAGCGGCCGCTTCACCGACACCGACGGCAACCCGATCGAAGGTGCACAGCTCGAGATTTGGCATGCGGACGCAGCGGGCTTCTATTCCCAGTACGCCCCGGGCCTGCCGGAGTGGCTGTTCCGCGCCAATGTGCAGGCCGACAGCAATGGACAATTCGTCCTCCACACCATGCGCCCGGCTCCGTACCAGATTCCCACTGATGGAGCCTGTGGGCAGCTGATCAGTGCTGCGGGCTGGCACGCCTGGCGCCCGGCCCACATTCACATCAAGGTCTCAGCGCCCGGGTTCCAGTCCGTGACCCAGCAGCTCTACTTCCCCGGTGATCCGCACAATGCGGACGACATTGCGTCGGCTGTCAAGCCGGAGCTGATGCTCAACACCACACCGCGTACGGATGGCGCGGCCGGCGAAGAAGCCTCATATGACTACGTCCTGGCCAAAGTGGGACAGTCCAAGTAACAGCTCCTTTGACATGGTCGGGTTTCTGATTTCCGTCCCATGAGGCGCCCCAGGGCATTGAGCCCTGGGGCACCGTTCTTCCCATCACCACTGGACTGCCTGGCACAATCGAAAGGAAACCGAGCCGTTGAAGATCGAGCGGATCGAAGTGATCCCGTACTCCATCCCGTACACGCACCCGCTGAAGTTCGCCAGCGGCGAGGTGGCAAACGCCGACCACGTTCTGGTGCGCCTGTACACCGACGACGGCGTCGTAGGAGTTGCCGACGCACCTCCCCGTCCTTATACCTACGGCGAGACGCAAGAGTCCATCGGGACGATCATCGAGAAGACATTCGCCCCACAGCTGACCGGACTCGAGATTGTGGACCGGGAGAAGATCCACGCGGTGATGCGCAGAACCATTCACAACCAGGTCGCCAAAGGCGCCGTGGACATCGCCGTGTGGGATGCGATCGGCAAGACGCTCGCCACTCCTGTGCACAAGCTGCTGGGTGGGTATACCGACCGGATGCGGGTCAGTCACATGCTCGGCTTCCGCCCCGCACAGGAACTCCTCGACGAGGCGCTGCGTTTCGGTCAGGAGTATGGCATCACGACATTCAAGCTGAAAGTGGGCCGCCGGCCGCTGTCTCTGGACGTGGAGGCCTGCCATGTGCTGCGCGAGGGACTGGGCGAAGACGTGGAAATCTACCTTGACGCGAACCGCGGCTGGACCGCGAACGAAGCCCTCGAGGTGCTCCGGAGGACTGAGGGGCTTGGGCTGACCATGCTCGAGGAACCGTGCGACGCCAAGGAAGCGCTGAGCCGCCGCCGTCTGGTCGATAAATCGCCAATCCCGGTGGTGGGCGATGAATCCGTCCCCACGGCAGGGGACGTATCCCGGGAACTGCTTTCCGGCGGCTGCAATGCCATCTGTATCAAGACCGCCCGTTCCGGCTTCACTGAGGCCACCGAGATACTGGGGCTATGCACCGGTCTCGGTGTGGATGTGACCATGGGCAACCAGATCGACACCCAGATCGGCTCGCTTGCGACCGTCACGTTCGGCGCCGCCCACGAGGCCACAAGCCGCCGGGCAGGGGAACTCTCGAACTTCCTCGATATGGCCGACGACCTGCTGGCTGATCCGCTCCGGATCATCGACGGTACGATCTCCGTGCGGGATGTGCCGGGGGTCGGAGCAGAGATCAACGAGGACAAACTAGCGGCCTACCGCCTGTCCTAGCTAGCCCGACCATCAAGGAGGAAAAATGTTGTTTTTGGCCCGCATGGACGTGTCCTTCCCGGCGCACCTCTCCGCTGAGGACGTCACCCGGTTACAGGGGTTGGAGAAGGAATACTCGCAGGCACTGCAACAGGAAGGCCGCCTTGCCACCATCTGGCGAGTGGTCGGCGAGTACGCGAACTATTCGGTGTTCGACGTCGAATCGAACGACGAGCTGCACCAGGTCCTGAGCAGGTTCCCGATGTACCCCTTCATGAAAATCAAGGTCACACCGTTAGCCAAGCATCCCAACTCCATCCGCTGACGAATCCAGACAGCCACAGCGGCGACCGTCTGGTCACCAGGACCCCACCTCCGTCATCGCCCAGGAGACATCATGCCCCGCTTTCAAAGGACCGCGTCGGCGACCACCGGATCATTACCCGGCCCGCTCCAAGGAGCCCAACCCGTCATCGAACGGCCGACGCGCCGCCCGGCCGGCATACGCGACATCCTGCGGGACATCGGCCCGCACTATGCCTCGAACGGTGTCGTCGGGCTGGCCTTCTCCGCTTCCGGGCCGGTAGCTGTAACCCTTACTGTCGGGTCGTTGGGCGGACTGACGGAAGCCCAGCTCGCGTCGTGGGTCTTCGCCATGTTCCTCTCAGCCGGCGCGGCGACCCTGGTCATGTCACTGGTCTATCGCCAGCCGTTGGGCTTCGCCTGGTCCATCCCGGGGACCGTGCTGTTAGGGCCGTCGCTGCAGCATCTGTCGTTTCCTGAAGTGGTAGGGGCGTTTTTCTCCGCTGGGGTGCTGATTCTCGCCCTTGGTTCGTCCGGACTAGTACGTCCAATCATGGCCGCGATTCCCGTGCCAATCGTTATGGCCATGGTCGCGGCAGTGTTCCTGCGGTTCGGGACGGACATCGTCTCTTCCACACACGCCGACCCCGCAATAGCGGCACCCATGGTGGTGGCGTTCCTTGTGCTGAGCGCCGTGCCGGCCGTAGGTAAACGCCTCCCCCCGGTCCTCGGCAGTTTGGCGGCAGGCGTCGTCGCCGTCGCGCTCAGCGGCCGGTTCGCGATGTCCCCGGGCGGACCGATCATGGCCATGCCCGTGTTTACAGCCCCCGCGTTCACGTGGGCCGCGCAACTGGAATTGGTCATCCCCTTGGCACTCACGGTCCTCGTAGTGCAGAACGGACAAGGCTCCGCTGTGCTCCGGGCCGCAGGACACAATCCTCCGGTCAATGTCTTCGCGATGAGCTCCGGCGTCTTCTCACTGCTCAACGCAACATTCGGCGCTGTGTCCGCCTGCGTCACTGGACCTACCAACGCCCTGCTGACCGCCACCGGACAAAAGAATCGCCAGTACACCGCCGCGCTGGTCTACGGGCTGCTGTCCCTGGTCTGCGCCCTGCTGGCCCCCACACTCACCCGCCTCATGCTCGCCACCCCCGAAGCTTTCATCCTGGCCCTGGGCGGAATCGCCATGCTGCGTGCCCTCCAACAGGCCTTCGTAACCGCCTTCGCCACAAACTTCACCCTGGGAGCCCTGGTTACCTTCGTCGTCACGATCTCCGGCCTGGATCTCTTCAACATCCATGCCGCCTTCTGGGGTGTGCTCATCGGCTACGGCCTGTCCCGCCTTCTCGAGCGGCAGGACCACGCCAAGACCTGACGGAGCCGTGGCACCTGCAGCACCCCCTCGGCCCGTCACCGGAAACACGCCGTGATCGCCCCCGCACTGGAGCCATACGGCGGCAATCAATGTGGATGTTGCAACTCTTCCGCCGTCCGGGAGCATCCGAACGCAGGCAACTGGATAGGGCTCGTTTGCGTAAAGCAGGGCCGGAAACGACCAAGTAGGTCCCGTCCGGCAGGACGGACAGGACTCGGACTCGCGCGTGGCAACGTTGGGGCACACCTGCCGCCGGCAGGTGCCATGAGCGAGTTGGCGCACGGAGAGGCGGCCTGCGAGCGTGGACATCTGCACCAGCAAGGACGCCACCCAGGAAAAGCCGAACGGCATATCCGTGAACCAGCTGCGCGAAAGTAGGAGCTCTTCCGGCACAGGTTACGGCTCGCCCAGCTGCGCTCCCGACATGGTGGCCAGCAAGTCATCCGGGGTAAGGATGGAGCGAATGAAATTCCGAAGCCAACTGTGGGCGGGGTCGGCTTCGCGCTACCACCCACACCATGGAAACGGTGAACAGTGGCGAAGGGATTGGCAGATCGCTAAGCGTAAGGTCTGCGGCTTGGGCGATGGCTGAAGCGGCAAAGCGCGGGAGTGAGACGAGAACATCTGCCGCTTTCAATGACGTTATGGTGCCGGAAAAGTGGCTAGTCGAACCTGCCACGGTCCGACTCAGCCCTCTGGCCTCCTGGAGGTCGTCGATCAGGCCGCGCCTCCCATCGAAGGAGACCAGCAAATGTCGCAGAGTCAGGTAATTCTCCAGCGAGATGGGTGCCGGTATTTCCAGGCGGGCACTGTCAAAGACACAGGCATAGGTGGAGGAGAAGAGCTGTTCCTGGTGATAGCTGCGGGACGGCGGCGATCGCCAGCGGGTCACACCCGACAGCGAAGCTTACATCAACGTCATTCTGAACCCCCATCATCGCTGGGCAGGTCCTGCACGCAACCAGGGCGCTCCGCGCCGGGCTCGATTCAAAGTTTCGTTCGGCGCTCCTCCGTCGCTTATTTCCTCGCGAAACTTTGAACCGCTCCCTGTCCCCCAAGTTGCGTTCCGGACCCTCACACCCAGCGGTGACTCCGTTATCAGAACGACGCCGAAATCTGACAGACACATCCGGTGACAGCAACAGCCGACTACGTCGTCCACGATGCCAGTGCCACCAGCTGCATGCTCGTCGCCGTGTTCAGCGGAATGAGGGTCGGTGACCGGCCCGACTCTGAGAGTCGCGGCCAAGCCGTCTCCTTTAGCGCAAAAGTCTGCGCGGGACACCTTTCTTACCAGGAACGGCACTGACCCTATGCATGGGATGGAGGGACCCCATACCCCGCGTGTCCAACCGTAGACAGGTCTTAGGGATCAACCAAGCCTCGGACCGCCGCCGGAAGAAGAGTCCGGATCCCACACACCTGCGCTCCCGATCGGACGCCAGCCACAGACACCTCCGGAAACGTTCCCGTTGGCAGGAATGTCCTAGGAACCACCGGCAAAGTCATGTCGCCTGCAACAGAGACACGCATGAAGTGGTGAAGGAAGAACTATGCGGAAGGGATCAAAATGCGGGTCGAAAAGCCGGCCGTGGACAAGGTGTGGACATTGTCCACACCCCCTTTGGCCGGACAACACGCGATGAGCTAACCCTGCCTGGTTCCCAGAAAGCAGCTAGCCGAGGAAGAACGTCGAAGAGAATCCGCCTTCGTCATGGCGTCACCACAACTCCTGGCCATGAATGAGTGAGGGCCAACAACTGGCCGACGGTACAGCCAGATAGGACGGCACATAGCCCAGATTCCAGCAAGCGGAGGACCCACAAGCCAAGACCCTGAACCCGCCACCCACACAACCGAATAGGCGATCGCCGCGCCAGGCACAGTCCGCAGCCAGTGTCAGAGGGACCCGACCGGGTCAATGTCCACACATTAAAGCAAAAACCCCTCTGACGAGGGGTCATGCGTGCCCAAGGTGGGACTCGAACTGCATTCTGGCCCTTGCAAACACTGGGAAGTCCCGGAAACATGCGCAATCCCCTGTGTGTCAGGCTGTTGTGTGACAGGTTTGCTGTCGCCCGGGCCTGGCATGAAGGGCGGGGAAACGGCCCACAATGGACTTCGCTATTCCTGCCCGTGCTTCGAACCGTAAGCACTTCACGACCGAGCAGAAGCACGCGATTCTGGATGAGTATGACAAATGCCTCGAATGGGGTTCCAAAGGCGCTTTCATCAGGGCAGTCGGCATCGCGAACAGCACCCTGAACCATTGGCGCCGCCAGCGGGAGTCCGGGGAACTGAAGTCCAGATCCGACACTGTAAAAAAGGAGGACCCGCGATTGAAC
>NZ_JBFBEY010000027.1:0-59673 GCF_040683875.1 Arthrobacter sp. NPDC093128 | reverse complement strand
AGGGCCAGGGTCTCCGGAGCTCTGCGACGGCGCACCCTGGACCCAACAGCCGGCCGCGCCAGCGGACGCCCGTTCACTGGTTGGAGCGCAGCGGAGACCAGGTGCCTTGATACGGTGGACCGGTTCCGCCAGTCGCAGGCGCCTCTCCCCGAGGAGGTCTCCTGGCGGGACATTCCTTCGAAAGGGGCAGAACATGGGTCTGTGGAGCTTTCTCACCAGAGGTCCTGCAGGGGCGGGCACGGATGATTCCACGCCCGTAGTGAGTGGGCCGCCACCTCGGGCACCGCTGACACCAGAACAGCTGGCAGACCTGGAACAGGCATGGGCCGAACTTGCTCAGGCAGCCGAAAGGACCGGCGTCACCGGGCTGCATGCCTGCACGCGCACCGGAAAGCCCTGGGAGGAAGACCCCGTGGCCGTGCGCGCCCTGGCCGCCACCCTCAGGGACATCCGCGACGAGGACACCGCGGCCGGCAGCCAGCCGGCCCCCTAGGGGCCGGCGCTGGTCTGCCCCCGGAAGGGCAGGCCAGCGGCCCGCGGGTTCTAGGTGTCCGCATCCCTCCTCATCCTGGAGACGGCGCGGTACGCCATGATCGAGGCAGCCAGCGCCGCCAGGGACAGTGCGAAATTCACGAGGGTCAGCGGTTCCATGAGGGTTTCCTTATCGTTGAGTTGGCCATAGGCTGAAGAAGGAGCCCGGTGGCCGCAACCCTTGCGGTCACGACCACCGGATCGTGTAGCTACAACTTCCTTGCTTTACGCTGACGCTTCCGAGTTGCCACTCGGGAGCGTTTGCTCTTTAAGAGCGCGTTCCGCGCGGAAAGCAGAGCGATGACAGCTGTCACCAGGCTCACGACCGAAGTCGCGAGCCTGGTCAGTTCGTCGATGCTCATATGTAGCCACCTCCTTCCTGCCCCGCCGTGCGAGGCCCCACCTGTCGCAGCCGGTCGAGGGTGGGCCGTCAACTCCGAAGAGCGGGCGTCCGGGGACACGAAATAAGGGAGCAAAGCGACCGCGTGGGCCTGGGTGATCGCGTGGGTTGACGGGTCGGGCCCCCGGACGGCTACGATCAGTGGCCTTGTACGGAGAACAACCCAGCCACATGTAAGGCAAAAACAAGGCTTTTGCAGGCCGGAGCGCAGCGCAGGACCGGGTCCTCGAGGGCACCGGAACGGAACCCCGGGGCCTTTGCGAACGGGTTGCGCCCACTGGCTGGCGGTTTCCAGGGGCTCGGCCAAGCGAAGCTCCCCGCACGGCCGAGCGTGGCAGGATGGCCTCTGTGACGAGCAGAAGCCAGCGCCGCGCCCCCGATGCCGAGTGGGTACTGATGTACCGGAAGGGACTGTCCCGTGCACGGATCGCTGAGGTCGAGAACGTTCCGGCCAGTACGGTCGCCTACCACCTCTCCGTGGCCAGGGCCCAGGATGCGGGGCTGCAGGAGGCCCACGACGGAGCGGCCGGCGGAGCGCCGGCGGCCCGCGTCACCGTACAAACGATGCAGCGGATGAACGATCTCATCGCCATGGTCCGGACCGAAGGCAGATACCCCTCCTCCAAAGCCGGCGTGGCCGCGGAGCGGTCGCTGGCCGCATGGCTGCAGCGCCGCCGCCATGACGCCGCGGAAGGACGCCTCGCCCCGGAGGTCCGGGACGGGCTGGCGTGCCTGCCCGACTGGCAGGGCACCCCGCGCGCGGCCGCCGACCAGGAGCGCTGGCAGCAGCGGCTGGCCGAACTGGCCGCGTACCGGGCCGCGGGCCAGGACTGGCCCCGCCATAAGAGCCCGGACACGGACACGGAACACGATCTGGGCGTCTGGCTACACACCCAGCGGTACAAGCAGCGCCGCGGCGAACTCGACCCGGCCAGGAAGAAGACCCTGGACGCAGCCGTGCCAGGCTGGTCCACTGGCCGGACCCGGGGCAGGAAAGCACGTCCCGCACCGGACACGCAGGGCAAGCCGGGTCTAGATTGATCGTGTGAGCGACGAACTGGTGATCAGGCAGGTCTGGCCGGCCCCGCACGGGCATGCAGTGCTCTCACCGTTCGAGGCATCAGAGGACTTCGAACAGGCCTGCTGGCAGGCCAACGAAATCATCGCCATCTCCCCCACTGACCTGTTCTACACCTTCACCAAGGCCGGGCAGGAAGTCGTCCGCCTGATCGTCGTCGATCACCCCGACGTGGATCCCGGCTACGGCGTCCCCGAAGCGGCGGAAGGTCTGGAGATTGACTTCATGGAGGTCGCCAACGGGCACCGACGCCGGGGATTCGGCACCCAGTCCATAGAACTGCTGCGCCGGCAGCATCCCGGCAAGGCTGTCTTCGCCAGGCCGCCTGAAAGCGAGGACGCGTTCTGGCAGTCCCTGGGCTGGGAACACATACGCCACGCCCAGGACGGGGACTATCCCCCGCTGTTCCTGAAGCGCTGACCGAAACCCGCGGCCGCAGGTTGGGGTGGTGCGTTGTCCGGGTTGTGCCCACTGCGGGCCAGGTGGAGCCCTCCACACAGCTCAAGCTGTCCCCATTGTGCGCAACCCGCCCCGTTTCAGGCTGTACCTGAAACGGCGATGGTTCTTTTGTCGCACCGTCCGGGTACGATGAATGAATCGAACATATATTCGAATAGGGTGTGTTGTGGGCGTTATTGTCGGTCCCCGCGTGATAGAGGCGGGTGTGTCGTTGTTGTCGGTGCTGGTCTCTCCGGTACCGGTTGCGGCGGGGTTCCCGTCGCCGGCGCAGGACTACTTTGATGGCCGGATCGACCTGAACGAGCATCTGATCAAGGACATCACCAGCACCTACGTGGTGCGGGTGTCCGGGGAGTCGATGGAAGGCGCCGGGATCAGCGACGGCGATGAGCTGATCGTGAACCGGGCCCTGGAACCGGTGGACGGGTCCGTCGTCGTTGCCGTCCTGGACGGGGAACTGACGATCAAGCGGCTGCGGATCACGGCCACCGGGGTCGTTCTGCAGGCGGAGAATCCCGCTTACCCGGACATCCGCGTCCCGGCCCTGAGCGACCTCGTTATCTGGGGTACCGCAACCCGGTGTTTGCACCATGTCTAAGCCAGCCCTGATGCGGCACATGCCGCAGATCGCGCACGTGGACGTCAATTGCTTCTACGCCTCGGCCGAGCGGGCGTTCGACCCGTCCCTGGAAGGCAGGCCCGTGATTGTCCTGTCCAACAACGACGGCTGCGCCGTCACCCGCTCCCCCGAAGCCAAAGCCCTGGGCATCCCCATGGGCGAGCCCTGGTTCAAACTCGCCCCGCGGGCCAAGGAATGGGGACTGGTGGCCCTGTCGAGCAACTACGAGCTCTACGGCGACATCAGCGCCCGGGTGATGGAGCTCCTGGGCCGGTACTCGGCCTGGTTGGAGGTCTACAGCATCGACGAGGCCTTCCTCGGCGTCAAAGGCACCCCTGCCGAGCTCCTGGCCCTGGGCCGGTCCATGAAGGCCGCCGTGCGGCGGAACGTCGGCGTGCCCGTCTGCGTCGGGATCGCCGCCACGAAAACCCTGGCGAAGCTGGCCAACAAATGGGCGAAGAACAACCGGGCGTTCGGCGGAGTCTGCCACTGGGATTCCGTCCCCTTGCCAGAACGGGAGGCTCTGATGGGGCGCCTGTCCGTGGTGGAGATCTGGGGCGTGGCGACCCGACTGACCAGGCGGCTGAACGTGATGGGCATCTTTTCGATCCTTGACCTGTCCCGGGCCGATCCAGTGCTGATCCGGGACCGGTTCTCCGTGGTCATGATGCGCACCGTCCTGGAACTGCAGGGCACCCCCTGCATTCCGATGGAGGAAGAAAGGATCGGGCGGGATCAGCTGATCTTCTCCCGTTCCTTTGCCACCCCGATCACCACTGCGGCCGGGATCCGACAGGTCATGTCCGTGTACGGGCAGCAGGCCTCGGCGCGGCTGGCCAAACATGATCTGCAGGCCAAGGTCCTCACCGCGTTCGCCGGCACCTCACACTTCAACCCGAAAGAGACTTCCTTCCCCTCGGTGTGTGTTCCGCTGCCGATGCCGACAGCGGATCCGGTGATCCTGACCAAGGCAGCCCACGCGCTCCTGCCCCTGATCAATGAGGGAATCCGATACGCCAGGGCCGGGATCATGGTCACTGACCTGCGCCCGACCGGGAACCAGGCGCCGCTTGCCCTGTTCGAGAACCCGCACGAGGAACGCCGCGTCGGAACACTCCTCGAAGACGTGACCCGCCGGTACGGCCGCGGCTCCATTGGTCTTGGCTACGGCGGGATCAGGGGCGGGCCGGACTGGACCATGAAACGGGACATGCTCTCCCCCCGCTACACCACCCATTGGGACGAACTCCCCCTCGTCAAAGCCGCCTAAATCAGCACACTGCAAGAACCACGAAAGAATGCACTCCTCATGACCATCAGCTCCGAAGCCCCGGCAAGAACCCACATCGTCCAGGTCAGGCTCGGCCCGGCAGGGAACCCTCTCGCCATCCGTCACGACGGAAGAATCTGGCTCGTGGACCCCGACACGGATTCCCAGCACTGGTTCACCCGGGATTCCTGGTGGGACACCAGACGCAACGCCGCCGTCGGAAGCGGGGACCTGGTCAGCGTGGAGTACTGGCAGGTCCAGGTCCGGCACAGTTCCAGCTCGGCGGTGCGGACCTTCACGCTGCGCCGGGAACCGCTCGCCACACAGTGGCTCCTGGAGTCAATCAATGACGGTTCCTGAATGCCGTCGCCGCCGGTGAGTCCCGGATCGGTCAGTGACCAGACGTGGGAGGCGATCAGGACGGAGTTCACTCTGCCTGCCCTGGAGCAGGTCCGCCGCCGGCTCTCCGAGCTCGTCGAGGATCCGGAACCGGTGATGCAGCAACTCGTCCGGATCTTCATTGACGAAGGCACCTACTGCCCGGGGTTCCAGTTCCTCCCCGGCGGGCGCCTCCACCCGACCGTCACCGCGTTGTTCCAGCGCGCCATGGAACTGAAAATCCCGCACAACTACTTCACCGTCTGGATGATCACGCCGTCCACGGAACTCGGTAGAACCCGCCCCGTGGACGTCCTCAGGAACAGCCCAGCCCCTTTGCTGCATGCCCTGGACGCCTTCGGTGCACGGTTGGCCCGAAACCCTTAACCGGACCTGTTCCCGGAGAGTCCATCACCGACGGGTTGCGGACCAATATGATGATCCGGTGAAGATTACGGGCACCATCGAAGATCCCTCCGGCGCGCACGGGCGCATGGACGCCGAAGGCGCCACGTACGAGCAGGCTCGGCAGGCACTGGACGCGAAAGTGCCTGAGGGCCACAAACTGATCGCGATCCGGACCAACTAGCACGCTTCCCTTTCCTCTGCCCGGCGGACGCGTAGCGTTAGGCCATGGGACTGATCTACGACAACCCGCGGCTGGCCGCTCTGACGCTCACACGCATCGCGGCTGAGGAATCCGAAGGACCCAACGAACTGTCCGGCCGCATGCATGCGGTCCTACTTGACCTTGTGCAGCGCAACGGGCCCTCATATATGGCAGAGCTCATCGTCGCCTTGGCCCGCGCCCAGTTCCTCGCTCTCGATGAGTTGGCCCGGGTCACCGGAAACAGCACGGCGGAGCTGCTGGACGCGGCGGAGGTCGAGGCACTCGAAGGCCTCGATGACGACGGCTAAGCCATCCGGCGCCGGACTGCCGGCAGGGTTTGCCCCGCCGGTGAAAGTCGCCCTCGCCCGGGTTGTCACCACACTGCCCCGGACCACCGCAACACAGACCGGAAACCTGAGCTACGAGCCCAAATGGGACGGTTATCGCTGCATCTGCATTCGGGACGACAACGGGGCCACACTGTGGTCCCGGCAAGGCAAGGACCTCACCCGGTACTTCCCGGAGCTCGTAGCGGCCACCGAAGGCGCGGTGCCGCCCGGATGCGTGATCGACGGCGAAGCCGTGATCTGGACCCAAGGCCGGCTGGACTTCTCGGCCCTACAACAACGCCTGAGTGCCGGCCCGAAGACCCTTCCCGGGCTGGTCCGCGAGACACCGGCCAACTACACCGCATTCGACCTACTGGCCGTGGCCGGACATGACGCCCGGGAACTGCCGCTAAACCAAAGACGCGCGCTCCTGGAAGAACTCGCCAGCGGATGGGAGCCGCCGCTGTCCCTCTCCCCCACTACGACAGATCCCGACTTGGCCGCCAGGTGGTTTGAAGAGCTGCCCCGCACGGGGATCGAGGGGCTGATCATCAAACGCAGCGACCAACCGTACGCCGGAGGGGTCAGGAACTGGATGAAACTGAAGCACCGAGAGACCGTGGAGGTCGTGTGCGGGGCGGTCATCGGGCCGATCACCCAACCTTCAGAGATCGTGGCCGGGCTGATCCTGGAAGGTGAGCTGCGGATCGTTGGCAGATCCACACCGCTTAAGACAGCGGCCGGCCGCGAGTTGGCCCGATGGCTGCAGCCGCCCCGCAGCGCCCATCCATGGCCCAAAACGGTGAAAGGTACGACACTGGACCGGTTCAACAGGGACAAGGAACCAGTTACGTTGACACTGGTCGAACCCGTGGTCGTGGAAGTTTCCGCCGATACAGCCTGGTCAGGCCGGTCCTTCCGCCACCCACTGCGCCTCGTCCGGGCAAGGCCCGAGCTCTCTCCCGCGGATATCAGCCTGCCGGATATGCTCGGGCCGGCCGTTCACTAAAAGGTGCCCTAGTTTTTGTCAGGGGTCCCTGACACACTTACTGTCAGGATTACCTGACAGAAGGGTGCAGGTTATGGGCTGGATATCAAACGACAACGAACACGAGGGCTATGCAGCCTGTGTGGCACCGGACGGACGACTGTCCGGTTCATCAACCGCCGGAGGCATGCTCTTCAAAGGCCTTACCGGACACTACCCACCGGACACGACGATGACCGACTACGAAGTCATCCCGGACAGCGAGATCATCGGCTGGCGCGGAGCCTGCGAATGCGGCTGGCGAGGCGAACTGTGGGAGCGGGTCCCCTCGCTGGCGGCGGCCGACTTCAGCCGCCGGCGGGACTACGTTTCACCCGAAGAATTCGCCAACGCTTCCGGCGAGGTCGAAGACGCCATCCACGACGAGTGGAAAGCACACATCGCCCCCTCCGAAGCCATCATCGGTGTGGAAGCGGCCGCGCGGGAATACAACCAGGCCGGGCACCGGCTGGACAAAACCGTCGCCGCAGCCAAGGCCGCCGGGGCATCCTGGACGGATATAGGGCGCGCAGTAGGCATCAGCAGGCAGTCCGCGCACGAACGGTGGGCAGACAAACAGTGAACCCCGGCACCAACGGGTCATCCGGGAAGCCATCTCTGTGGCCGAGTTCCCGGGCGTCAGGTTGGGCAGCGGCGGCCGACGTTGAGTCGATAGAGTGGGTAAATTATGAATGATGAGATCCCCTCACTCTTTGATGTGGAAGCGCCTAGCACTTCAACGGTCCAAGCTCCCCTGCCGGTTCGATCCGAACAAGTTGCAGAGATCAGGAAATCGTTTGAGCTCGCGGGTGTCACGAGCCAGGATCAACGCAAGGAAATTGTTGAGTCTGTCACTTTTCGTTCGGTAGCGAGTCTCCGTGACCTTCAGGCTGTGGAGGCTCACCGCATTTTGAAGGTCATCAAGGGCATGCAGACCTCCAAACCGAACCGCAAGGGCTCGGCATGGGATAACCGTGAAGAAGATACTTGGATCGACAAGCTGTAAGCCCGGCTGGCCCTCACCTTTGCGTGCAGGACTACTTCGCGTCAGCGGAGGCAATGCAATATTTTTCACCACTAGCGAGAGTCGATTCTTGGAGCACCACCAAGAAGGGCTATCTTGATCAGGTGACTGTCTCAGAGAACGCGCGCTTAATTCCCACCGGCATCTGCTGGTGTGGTTGCGGGGAACAAGTTGGTATTGGTGCTTTCTTCGCGCGGGGCCACGACAAGGTTGCCGAAGCTGCACTCCTCGCGGCCAAGTACGGCGGCTCGGTGGCACAAATGCTGCATGGACACGGTTTTGGTGACATCCATTCCGTTACCGCCGAGGCAGTTGAAAAAGGACATTGGGAACGATGCACGCATGACGGATGCCGCTATGTCGGGGCACCCAGTAGCGTTCGATCACATCGAGAAAAGGCACGGCACTAGGTGGAAGCACGTGCAGAGACCGTGAAAGAAGGGGCTTTAGAGGGGCAGGTCTCCCTTTCCAGCCGTTCAATACCAGCAGAATCAGTTGCGGGCCCGATACTTAGTCCCCTGCGTCATCTGGATGCTAACGAGATCAGCGCGCGGGTACGCCGTGAAGTGCGGAACCGGGAAGTTCATCTCCCGCCCGTCAGCACCTACCGCTGGTGGGCACGTAGAACGGAATCCGTAAACGGATCCATCATCGATGCGGTCAGTCGCGATCATTCCGGGCGCATGGTCGTGAGCGATCCATTTGCCGGTGGCGGAGTGATCCCCTTGGCTGCTGTTATGCGTGGGCACAAGGTTTATGCCCAGGACCTGAACCCGTGGGCTGCCACTGGCTTGGCTGCCATGCTAGGCCTCCCCGACCCAGATGACCTCCGCGCTGGCATTGCCGCATTGACCCAACGTGTTGTTACCCCTGTGCAGGCTGCCTACGGCACTCTTCTGTCAGATGGCTCATTGGGGCAAATATCGCACACGTTCCGTGTCGCCGTGGGCACATGCAGTTCCTGCGGCGTCTCGCAACGGCTTTTTCCACACGCCCTGGTGAGCCTCCTTAGCCGTGTGGAACGAAATAAACCCGAAGCCTTCCTCGCCTGCCCGAACGGTCATCTCTTTAAAGGAGTGCGTACTGGCCTCCAGAACTGCCCGACATGTTCAGCAGCCACAGACCCCTCTGCCGCCTACACACCCCGGCGCGTTGTCACCTGCCCATGCGGCCATCAAGACCGCTTAGAGGCGCGCGCTTCAGGAGGATTCGACTGGGAAGTAGTCCTGGTCGAGCGCGCCGGCAATGGCCGCCGCGAGCTAGGCCTCCCCACCGCTGGAGAACTCGATGCTGCGCGGGCAGAGTACGCGCACCCTACTCGTAACCTCGGAACTATCCCGGCGGGCCAAGAAACGTCCGTGCTGCTCCGTCATGGCTTCACTCAATGGGAAGATCTCTACCCTCGGCGCCAGCGCGCCATGGTCGAGAAACTGCTACAGCTCACTGAGGAGTGCTCCAAAGACCCAGCTGTAGTCGCGGCCCTGAGACTTGCCGTTCTTGGTTCCACAGAGATGGCTGGCCATCTCTCACGGTGGGATCGCTATTACCTAAAGAGCTACGAATCCATGGCCGGGCATAGATTCAATTTCACTACCTTGGCTGCAGAACCGAATGTATGGGGAACGACCGTTAGCGGCAGAGGAACAACGCTGCGTCGATTGATCCAGCTCGTTAAAGCGGCAGAGTGGCTTCAGCAAAAAACCAGCCGCCGTCTTCATGTTCAGGGACCGCTAGCCGCCGCGTCCGCCTCCGTCCAACCGCTAATTGGCGAGGATGTAGACGGAAATCCATTAGAGCGGCCAGATGCTCTTGTTGTCGTTGGAAGTTCTCAGCGTCAGCTTTTACCCAGTGGTTCTGTCGATCTTGTCCTGACGGATCCTCCGTACCATGACGATGTGCACTACGGGGAGCTCTCCCTGCCTTTGCAGGCATGGGCTGGCCTTTCTCAGCCTGACCTGACGGCAGATGCAGTGGTCAACCGCGCCACTGGGCAACTTGTGGCGGATGGAAGCTATGAGGCCCTCTTGGCTTCCATTTTCCGCGAGTCAACCCGTCTTCTTCGTGATGACGGGCATCTCATTTTCAGCTATGCCAACCGTGATCCCCGCGCCTGGGTGCAGCTCTTTGAGGCCCTACAAAGTGCCGGACTTCGCGCAGCCGGATGCACGATCGTTCATAGCGAAAATGAAACCGACCATGCAAAGCGCGGAGTGCGCGCCTGCACGTTGGATCTGTTGCTCGACCTTGTACCCCTGTCTTCATTACCCTTGGCTAAACATCAGGCGACCCACGAGCCAGGAGCGGAGCAGGAATTCCTCGCTGTCGTCGCTTCCTACGCTTTGCGGATCGGCGGGCTCAGCGGTACTTGGCAGGACGACTTCATGACCGAGGCCAGCGATACCGAGTTCCTCCGCCCTCAGCCACGGGGGAAAAAGGGCTCCACAACAGCAACAATCGAATAAGCACGCTTGGGTAGCGCTACCGATCCCCGGTCTCAGATCGATTATCAAGTGGCAACCCGGGGGTAAAATCTGTGATCGCGATGCTCAGCCGCACGTTTGTCCAGCGTCCTTGAGTCGAAATATCTCTGGGAAGGTGTGGTACCAGATGAACTGCTGGGCACCACCCTATTAGATCCAGATTGTCGTCCCTGTCCCGGCTAACCGCCACCAGGGACCAAGCGGGATCACGCCCGGCAACAGTGGCTTCGTTCCTGGAAAGAAAGAACTCCACACGTCCAGTAGATGCCTTACCCGTTGTTTTGATTTCCATGCGGTGGCGTTGACCTGTGGTGTCCGGACTCGTGACGTCGTAGCCAAGTTGGTCACTTCGGAGGCTGACTCGGCGGACTGTTCCCGCAAGGTCGGGGCGATCCCGCTGCTGAAGGTACTCTCGACATAACTGCACGACAAACTCTTCACCAAGCGACCCTCTTTCAGCGAGAAGTTCTGCGTCTAAGGTCCGTCCCAGGGTAAGGAGGATGGCTTCCCTCCGGGCAGCATCGGCAAGGAGCTGAGCCAGGGCGTTTTGATCGGCCTCTGGGACATTTTCCCAACGCACCTCTTCATCGACTACAGCTGCGTAAAGCCACAATGGGGGCTCTCTCAGCAGGAGCTCTTGCAATAGCAGCTCAGCGGCGACATCGTCGGGGAGTTGGCAGATTTCTTTGAGTTCGGGGGTAGGTAGGTGATTCGCAGGCGTGGTTTTAACCAGGCCTGCCCGTTCCAACAACCGGTGACCGGCCTGTAAATCCTGGGATCGATAGAGTCCGCCTGTTGCCAACCGGTCATAGCTGATCAGGAGTGACTCGGCTGAATTTCCGGCGGCGTCCAGTACCCGTCCAGCGAGCAGGGCGGCTTGGAGTTGAAAGGCCGTGGGCGTGGAGCGGGTGGCCATCTGGTCCGAGCCCGGATTGCTTGTAATCATCCCTCCCCTCGGAGATGTGCGAAGAGGGCAGCCATATCCTCAACTGTGTCGATGGCCGGCCCGTAATCCTCATCGGATGGCAGTGCCATGGTGCTTAGGTCGGGGTCGTCGAGCATCTCGCCTAGACGCTCTGCTTTCCCCCTAATCCGATCATCGATGACTTCATCCACAGTTCCCCGGGTGAGCAGGAATGTAATCCGGGTTTCCTGGTCGGGACTGAGCCCCAACCTGTGAATCCGGTCAATGCTCTGTAAGTACTGTCCGGCATTAAATGAACGTTCCAAGTAGATGGCATCGTGGCAGATCTGATGGAGGCTCACGCCTTCGCTCATGGCAGCAGGATTCGCAAGAAGCACAGTGCAATTAGGGTCTGTACGAAAGCGGGCGAGCTCGCTTTCGCGTGTACGCTCCGCCGTCGGATCCGCGAATTCCGACGGGATGCCGCCGTAAATGAGCGCTGGCTGATGCACGGCGAGCATCCGTTCTAGTGCCTTCAGGTTGCGTACGAAGTTACTCCATACGAGCGTCTTCCTCCCCTGTGCTGCATTGTCTGCGATCATCTGGGCGAGTTGTTTGAACTTCGCTGGAGTCTCGTATTGGTTGTACTGCTGGAGGAGGCTCCACAGCGCACTGTCGGGTGGAACGTCCAAGGGGGGATGGCGGAAGCTTGGGTCGTCTTCCGCTCCAGATCCCGCAGCCAAAAGCTGGGGATTGGTGGCCGCTTCAAGCAGATAGATGACAATTTCGCCCATTTTTGCGAATGTCGCGCGTTCCGCCATATTGACCCGTAGGCTGCCGGCGTACCGGTCCCGCAGCGCCTCATATATCTGTCCCTGGAGTGGGTCCAGCTCCACTTCGACCACGCTCATTATCGGCTTTTGCAGACCCAGTTCGCTCTTACGTGTACGGACAAACAACGGGGAGATGGCAGAAGCAATTTGTGCCCCGGAGTCGGGAGGAGGAGGGGTAGACAGTGCATCCTGCGGCAATATTTTGCGGGCTTGTCCAGGCCACAGGTAATCCATCAGAGCCACCAAGTCCTGTGGGCTTTGAGGTGCCGGAGTCCCCGTGAGGATGTCACGGCGTGCGGCGTGGAAAGCAATATTCAGGCATGCACTGCCAAATGCTCCATCCCAGCCGCGTTTCATCCGGTGAGCTTCGTCCAAAAGGACCAGAGTGGGCCTTTCATTCACCCAGCGAGACAACGCTTCATAGCGGCTGCCCAGCCGGTGATAGTTCACGATGACCACTTCCGCACCGGGCGGAACAGATTCGACGAAGGGGGCCACCATCGGCTGCTCAGATTCTTCAAAGCACGCGGACACTTCGGACTGCCAGGCGTCGAAAGCCGACAATGGCGCTACCACCAGCATTTGCTGCACCCTCCCGGCAGCCCGTTCGGCCTCATAGACAGCGTAGGCGACCGTGGTCTTGCCGGCACCGGGGACAGAAAAGTTTGCCCCGTTGGCGATTGAGAGTAGTTGACCCAGGTCCCGGACCTGGAATGGGCGCAGTTCTCGGGTAAAGCGGCCACCAGTTAGCCGCTCCTGAACTTCCTCAGCTCCCAAAGGCTCGGGATTGGCGAGTGAACCCTGCAGCAGCCTGCGTTGGGCATGAGTTTGCTCAATAAGTGCCCTCAGCTCGTCCTGCCAACTGATTTTTACGTTATAGCGTGTGCACGCCGCACGGAGCCAAGCCATGCGTGAGAGCAGACGCTCCAGGGGCAGAGTTATCTGCTGTCCCGGCCGTTGACCGTCAGAGCCCCACTCCCCCATTAGCTGAAGCCAAAATCCTTGGGCTACTTCTCCTATTCGGCTCGCCCGTACGGTTGGAGGCGAACCAACCAAATCGAGTCCAAGGGTGGGTTCAGGCACGTGTGTTCTCGAGGTCTGCGTCGCCAGCTAAGTCATCGCCTTCGACACCGTCACCGAGACCTGTCGACATGGAGAAGTTCGTGGCTGCTCGCTGGTACTCCGCCACTGCCTTCAAGAAGTCAGTTTGCCTGAAACCGGCCCTGCTGCTCACCTCAGCGTAGGCCACGGTAGCGCTGTCCAAAGCTTTCGCTGCCTCCTTGAGGTGCAGCATGGGTGCAGTAAGACGATCAAGCTGACGGGTGTCCCGCTTCTTGTTCTCAATTGCTGTGGTCAAGGCCCCACGCAGACCTGTGACGACGACCTCGCGAGACAAATTCGCCACGGTGCCGTCCTCGGTCGGGAGAGTTATGTGTTCCTCCGGCTTGGTCCGAGCAAGCAACGTGTAAATACCGGACAAGCTGAATTCGCCGTTCAGGGGCTCATCGTCGGCCTCATCGCCAAGAAGGTCCAGTCCTTCGAGGGCACTGTCACCCTCTGAAGCAGTGACCTCCAAAAGGGCATCAAGATGGGGAGCTAATATCACGTCCTCTTCCAGAGCCGGCCCTACATACTCGTCCAGAAGGACGGCATCGACATCCCGTAGCTCTCGGTACCCAATCTCTGCAATCATCCCGGCCAGCTGCGCATCCCTGACACGGGCGGCCTGCTCGGGCTTGGTGTTCTTGATCTTCTGGTAATCCTGATCAATTTCGAACAGCGCCTGCTGCTTGCCATCGAAGTAAAGAAGATTAAGTGCGCCCCCACTCATGGCCAGGACCTCCCGAATCAGACTAAGCAGGCGGAGCTCTCCTTCAACAAGGTCCACCGCTTTTTTGAGGTCTGTACGACTGTTGGTGAGCCCAGGCTGAAGCGCACGACCGATTTCTGCGGTGGTGTAGTTGCCACTGTTCACGAGGTCCTCGATGAACAACAGCTGGCTGGTGAAGCTATAGGGCTGCTTAACCTCCTGCTCCATCTGGAGGCGGAGTTCGAGCTCCGTTATCTCCTTGGGTCCTGCGTCTTCGGGAAGAACAACAACCTTGACGTACTTCTGGCGCAGTTCGCGCAGAGCCACAACGCGTGTGTTGGCATTGACCAACACACCGCCGGTGGTCAGGACACCTGCGTCGAGCTGCCCGTCATTAGCGATTGCACTCTTAATCCGCTCATAACCGGCCGTTTCCCGCAGGAGCCGAGCGATGATCTCCTGCGCCTGCACCCCATACGGATCCGACTCGACCAGGTCCTGCTCCGCCTGCGGGAGTGACTGCAACTGAGCCTTAATCCGGTGGCTGTCGCGGCTGAGAAGAACCACATCAACGTCGACGCTGGCAACCGGCAAAATCAGCTGCCCCGTCTTCCACCTAATAGATTCAGAAGTACCGTTTCCGGCCCTGGATGCCGCATCTGCTGCCTGAACAGCGGCCTGAATCGCCTGCTTGCGTGCTTCGATTGTTATGGTGGTCGTCATTACTGCTCCTCAAGAGAATAAGTGGGCTCAATAGTGTCACTGGTGACTGACATTTCTGCCGCTAACACAGCTAGCTCCTGGAGCGTGTGTTCCGTGTAGATGCGCCCACCAAAAGCACGAACCAGTTTGTCGCTCTCGCCTCGGTCCGCCCAGCCGGTTCCCACCAAAACTAGGGCCGCGGGGAGGGCGAAAGATTCAGGGAGGCTAAGAAACGTCGCTGCGGTCTTGCGAGCCGTTCCGCCGTCGCGTGCGACGGCAATCAACACCGCACAGACGGGTCTGCCGTCAGGACCTTTGGTGACGACCGAGAGTTGCCCGGGTGCTTTTTTTCCGGCCCTCACGGCTTGAGCAGCAAGAAATGCTCGCGGAACTGCTCCAGGGCCTTCCACAGACCAGTAGGAGACCCCGGCTTCACTAAGCGCAGTGAGGACGCTAATTACTATCAGCCGGCTTATCTCTGTATTTGTTCTATTGCGGTGAGCACTCCAAGCGCTTCCCACGTCGCGCTGTGCAAGGAGTGTCCCGTAGCTAACGCCGTTGCGGTAGAGCACGTCCACAGACGACCAACTGTTGCCCCCTTCCAGCAGGAGTTCCAGAGGACGGGCACCAACTGCTCCCGCGAGCTGCGGCTCTACTTGCCCCCTGACAATCTCATCGATGATGGCAAAGGCGCACCGAATCTGGCTGGGTTGCCAGGAGCCGGTTGAATCGCCGGGGAGGCTGGTTCCCCTGGAACTGGCTCGATCCCTGAGATCCCGCCAGCTAAGTCCCGCGACGAGGGCTAGGGCGTCCACCACTAGCGCGTTGCTTGCTTGTGCCGCCTCCACAGTCTGAGGGGTTATGTCCGACAAGGATCTGGTGGGAGTCCTCCTCGCCACCTCCGCTAACGCTTCCTGATAGCGATGGGGCGCCACGATTGATTCAGTCGAAACCAGGTCGGCGCTGGTATCTAAAGTACTGTGCAGGACCTGTCTGGCCACGGCACGAAGAGCTGCCTCGGCACCCGGAACGGCGGCATCTGCGGCGTGCACCAGTGCGGTCAGCAAGCGGTGCGTGATTCCCCCGGTCAGAGGACGCTGTTCGGCAATCCATTTTAGGGCGTCTTGGAGATTGGAGAGCGGTGTCGCCCCTACCAACAAAGCTTGCTGTTCTTGGGAGAGTGGAGTCTGTGGCTGCAGAACTGACATGTGCTTTTATTTGCCGCTGGCACGACGACGTAGGTCTCGTATCCGCAGGGGTTCATCGAACCTCGGCAAACCCCCATCCCCTTTGTCGGCCGTAGGCCATCTTGTGCGTTCTAGCCGATACTAGCGCGACGTCGCCTGGCAAGACGCACTTTGCGGGTTGTTGCGCTCAAGCGCGAAGCCAACACAACTTTTCGGCTACTCCTGCTCCGCAGTCCTGCGCTCAGCTCCACTTGGATCTTGTTCGCAAATCCATCGGGAGATCAAAAGTGTCGGAGGAGCTTGTTGCGCAGCCCTGAGCCGATCGAATTGAGCAGCGGCGGTCCTGTCTCCAATAGGCTCACGCCATGACTTCCATACTGACAGTGAATGCAAGAGCGGACTTCGGACTCCTTGCCGCACGATTTGCCTATCAGATGCGGACAGACCAGTTCGGCCCCTTTATCCGCGCTCATCATGCTCTCCTGGAGGAAGAACTTGCCTCAGCTGGCGTCATTTACGGGGAACTGGGCCCTGCACTGGTTCCATCAACCAAGCGACAAGAGATGGCCCTCCTGTTCAACGTGGACCTCGTAGATGACCCCGGCTACGGCGAAGCCATTACACGAATGTTCCTCCCCCTGCTGGGTAAGGAAACTACCCTCAGCGTGATGGTCGGGGATATCCTCCTGGCGCCTGCAGCAACGCGCGAACTGGCTCTCTACAGCGGGTTCGTTAGTAGCCCTTCTCTTGCCTGGGGCCAGCAGTACATCTACTGCGTATATCTGAAT
The DNA here is from genome assembly GCF_040683875.1 of Arthrobacter sp. NPDC093128. Lineage (NCBI taxonomy): Bacteria > Bacillati > Actinomycetota > Actinomycetes > Micrococcales > Micrococcaceae > Arthrobacter > Arthrobacter sp. NPDC093128. The sequence continues at coordinate 43,244 of NZ_JBFBEY010000027.1, read as the reverse complement.
AATCTGGCCGAAGCCCAGCGTGAAGCCCTTCACCGAGAACTCTGCGCGTATCCCTCCTACCTGGGCTACGTCCCCACGACGTACGGGTCGGGCTTTCGGGACCTAGCTGGATCCTTGCTGGGGACATCCTTCATCAAGAACAAGCGCCGGATCATCGTGGATCACGGCGGCGATGAACCTATGGTCAGCAATTCGAACGAAACAGGCCTCCCATTCGAAGAACACGGATTCGAAATCGTAAGCGTCAACAACATACTGTTTGGGCCGCTCCTCAGCTACAAGATTCAGACCGAAGTTCTTCCTCACTACCGGGAGGACGTACTCGTCTCTCTCAACGCAATCTCGGACATTCCCCTCCCCCTCGAGGGGTTCGAAATTCTCATACCTGAAGCAAAATTTGGATACCTCACCACAGCGAAGGGGCAAATACTAAAGATCGCCGGCCTAGACGGTCACTCCCGTGAAGAGCTGGCCTCAGTTCTTCGTAGCCAGCTTGAAAATGACTACATCTACCGGCTCCAACACAACCAGGACAAGACGGTGCAGTTCACTCTTGTCCTTGAACTGCCCCGTGAAGGTGCACATCCGATCAAAGTTGCCGTTGGACTCAAATACTTTCCTGAGAAGCAAGCCTTGAGTCTGGTTACTCTGACGTAGCACCAGCGGTACTACTTTCCAAAGTTCGTCTGCACTGATAACCCAGTTACGGGGGTAGTGCAGACGGGTCCAAACCCACGCTGCGCTTTATGATGAGCAAGGTATCGCCGTCCGCTTCGGAGGCAGCCATGGAAGGCGGGAATGGCAGACACATCGGGCAGGGCATCCAGACAGTTCCTTCTCCAGAAGGACAATGGCGAGTGGTGGACAGTGACGTATGGGGGCCCCAAACGTGTGAGCTGGGAACGCGTAGATCCCCCCGCAGAGCAACAGACCCCCGATGAGGCGCATAGATACGCCGACTCCACGCCCGCAGACAACCAGCGTGCCAACGAATGGCGCGAGTTCCTTGCCGAGCTCCTCCTCCAGAAGCTTGACGAGGCGCTTGAAGAGGCGTGGCCGTACATTGAAGACTGGCTGAGAATTGTGGCTCTTCCCTGGGTGAAGACCACTGCAAAGAGTACGTGGAACCGCGTCACCAAGAAGCGGTCGACGCATCCGATTCAGGTTGTGGCTCCCGGGCAGGTACGAATTACCGATGTCGCCCCGTCGAGTGCAATCGCCCTCTCTGAACGCACTGATGAGAACGCACAGGCTCACAGCCTGAACCTCACCCCGGAGGAAGCGAAAAAACAACTCGAGGACATTGGGCATCTCACGAGAATCCTCGCAGCGAGGGTAAGAGCGCTCACTAACGCCGTCATAAGAGAGGACGACGAGCCCGAGGAAACATTCTTGGAACGGCGAAAGCAGGCGGAGCAGCTTGCCGTCCGCAATGTCGCGTCCAACATCCATGTAATGCTCGAACGGAGCAACGATTTGGGTCAAGCGATAGAACTACTAACCACTTACACTCCGGTGTTCGCAGCGGGCCGCGTCGAGGCCGCGTCGGCCAGTATTGAGAGACCCTCCCAGCACCGGGACCAGCCCCCTACCTGATCCGATTGCATGGCATGGGTTTCGAGGCCGTCGGGTTACGAGACGCTTGCGGTGGTGAAGCTGGGGCCGATCGACCCGTCTGTGGGCAGCGGCTCTCAGATCTTTCGCGCGTCTGCGCCGCCGCTTCTGTCTAGCGCTCTCTGCGTGTTCCCGCTGCTGGGAATGACGCGAGCCTGTCGACTGCCGTCGGCGACAAATCGAATAAGTGGATCGCTATCTTGCGCAAGAGCGTCAAGGACTGCACCCGGGACGTCGGGATTCATAGCGACGAGGATAGCGAGGTCGATACTGCGACCGGCGAGCTCTGCAAGAAGAGTCCCCGGCGTTGCCCCATTGAAGGCGACTGCCTGGCGAACCTGGTCGTTCTTGTCCTCGGCGAGTGAGCGCAACACGGCGGCAGGAGTGTTCGGGTTTGCAGCGACGGCACGACGCACCCGCGTGCTTGCTCGTTCTCCACCAAGTAGCCGGAGCAGATCAGCATCAGCCGTCGGGTTGAAAGCAACTTCCATTCGCACCTCAGCGCGCTTGTCTGCGACCATCTTCTCAAGGGCCGCACGATCAGGACGCGTGCGTTGCCCAGAAAGCACCAATTCAGCTTCCGTCTCCCGCGCCAAATTTACCGGCATTGTGGGGCTCTTCAGAGCTGCGGTTCGGACGCTTACCTCATCGTCGATAAGCAGGCTTTCAAGCGTGCTTTGTGGAAGATTCGGGTTTCCGGCCGTCTGAGCTCGGACTTCCGAATTGTCATCTTGAGAAAGTATCTCGAGAACTGTCGCCGGTGAAAGCGGATTGCGAGCTACCATCGCCCGCACGCCTGGTTCAAGATCTCCGGCGAGATGCTCCAACACGACGACGGGCGTGTGGGGGTTTGTCGCGATCGCTTGACGAACACTATTTTCAGCGCTCCGAGCAAGGCGCGACAGAGTCTTCACACTGCTTCGTCCGTCGCTCGCAACGACGCAACGCATATCGGGATCCCGCACGCGACTCTTCGATAGTCGATCGAGGGCGTCCTCGATCACCCGTGCCGGCAAATCAATGTCTGCACGTCTCTCAGCCAGGTCGAGCACCTGATGTAGGTCCTCGTCGACGTCAACCAGAAGCAAGGCTTCCGCAGTGGACCTAGCCAGATCAGCGGGAGTAACCAAGTTTTCAAGTACAGACAATTGCACCGCGCGCTTATGGTCGGCAGCCAGGCGAGAAAGAGCGGCAAGTGGTGTTGCGTGGTGCTTTGCAACCGCAGCACGCACTCTGACGTCTCGATCTGCTGCCAATTCGATCAAAACTGTCTCCGGCACGGACTCTATCGAAGCAAGCAGCTCGCGAGTTGCGACGGACTTGCTGGTCTGCAGTGACTGGACGAGCAAGACTCGGTCGTCATCTCGTAGAGACGGGTTCTCGACCAGGCTTGCGAGCACCTCAGCCGAAGAGTTCGCCATCAGCGTCAGAAGTGTGCTGTAAGGAGTCGATGGGTGAGCGGCAAGGAGGCAGAGCGTCTGATGCTCATATTCAGCAGCGGTGCACCGCCATTCCCGTCGGGCGGCCATGCCGGCGGTACGGAACCTTAATCTCGCTTCCCGAGATGCCGCAAGGTCGACCAGCAGGGAGCTGAGGTCCTCGCCAGGGTGGTGGAGAGTGCGCTCGAGCGTGAGCCAGCGAATCTCCGGGTCAGCGTCGCCTAGCAAGTTTTCACGCAAGGCTGGATCAGAAATCTCCAGATTCCTGGCCACCGCCCTTCGAACCCAACTTGGGCGATCTCCCCGGATCAGGTCAGCTAGGACCTGATCCGGCAGACCTCTCTGCATCCACTCCTCAACTACAAGCGGCCGGCCTGACTGTAAGCCCCAGCGATAACTCGCATACGGAATGGGCAGAGGAGCTTGGCCCGACGTCATCTGCAGGAATTCAGAAAACCACGTCGAGTCAAGTGACGAATCGTCGCGGATCTGGCTGATCTGAACGTCGCCTCCGTATTCCGCCGCGAATCCCTCAGCTTCTATAGGCGCCCCGCCCAACAATGCATTTCCGCCGTCGTCGATCGCTCGGAGGTCCCGGCTAATGACATGGTTGGTTTCCGCTGCCAATGCCTTCGCCAGTGGTCGCGAAGCGCCTAGGTTTGCCGCCACGGCTCGCCGCACTGCAACGCTTCGGTCGCACGCGAGTGCCTCCAGCACGTCTTCTGGCGCTGAATCATTCATCGCGACACCCTCACGGACCCGCCACTGACCATCTCCCGCGAGCATCCTTACGGTCGCCTCGGGCGCCACCGCATTCCGTCCAACGCGCCGACGGATGTCAACATCCTCACTCATCGCCAGCATCGCCAACTTCTCGTAGGGAGTGTGACGATTGTCCGCGAGCTGCTGATGCATGCGCCTCATCGGAATCGGCGAATGAGGCGCAAGCTGCGTCCTTCCAGTCGCCTTTGTGAACCCTTGCCTGAGCGACGGAAGCAATTCCTCCGGGTCACCGCTAAGAAGATGCGTGAGACTCCAGCTTGGCATCAGCCTCTGGCGCGGGAGCCAGATACCGACACGGCGAATGCCTAGGCTGTCATTGGAATCGAGCATGACATACCCGAGCAACTGACGTATGAAGTCTCTTAGCTTGGGTACCGTCAACGCGCCGTACACCTTGCAGTCGATAAGGGTTTCACCGATCACCCAGTCAGCGTCTGCGCCGCCGACGAGCCTCGAACCAGCGAACCCAGGGTTAGGTTCGTAGCGGTCCCCGCCAGCGATCTGCTCCTGCCAGGTTTCAAGCTGAGCAGCATTGGATACCATCAACGATCTGATATCTGCCAGCACCCGCGGATCAAGCCGGTCTGCGAATGATCTTCCGTCGACCGCAGCATCACAGAAAACTCCCAGTGAACCATTCATCGCCTCCGCGCCTTTACGAGCGACCTGTTCGCAGTAGGCAAGCAGAATGGCTGCTCGATCGAGCTCTGAATCGTTGAACGGTTCGCGCAATAGCATCTCGGCAAGGCCAAACGCTTCGGTAAGGATCTTTACGCGGTGGGCGCCGTTCTCGACAAAGGGAGCATAGTCACCCAGTTGGGCAATGCCGGCGGCGGCCACGGAATGACGAGCGTCAAAACCCCCGAGCTCAATTCGTGCCCGAAAGTCTAAAGCTGTGCCGGTTAGTCGAAGATCCGCTCCCGGGAACGACGACCGTACAGTCGTACGTCTCGTAAGCTCTGATAGGCCCAGGGCCTCCGCCGAGGCACGGGCCGCGTCACTACGCCCCCTCATAGCCTCGAGGTGCGGAGAAATGCCATCCAAGTAAGCACGCACTGGCGACTGCGGATCACTAAGAAGGAATGTGAGGCTCATTAATGGACTCTATCCGTAAGCCTCCCAAAGTTGGATGTCCCATTTCCTTGGGTCAGGAACACACGTCCACCCGGACGTGATCGTCAAACGGGGCCGCACGAACAAGTTGGAGATTTGGCCCCGCCGACGCTTGATCGCTGCTTCCCCAGTCTTTGGACGGCGTGACCAACGCTCTCGATGGGTGAGTAAAGTTCATCCTGTGCCTCTTCGTCTCGCTCCTTCCGCCCGCCCGCCTATTCCGTCAGACCCTTCAGCAGCTCTCCAGCAAGTGCTGGATACAGGGGTTACTTGGGGTGACTCGTCCGAGTGGTTGCCCGCTCTACCGGCGAAGGGTGTCGACCTTTTCTTCACCTCTCCCCCTTACTCCGACGCCCGCGCGTACTCACGCATTCACCCTGACCGTTACCTCGATTGGTCGCGACTGTTCAACGATGAGGCAAACGACACATCTGGCTCGCTGATGGACGTGGGCTAGTGGCCTCTGTCAACGAAACCGTGGGAGCAATCGTTCAAGCTCCCACCTGGGATCAACGGGTTGCCCAGATCAGGCTCGTATCGCAGCGTCATGGAACAGCGGAGCATTCACGTATATTTGCTGAAGTCGCCCGCGAGGCATACGTTCCGCATCTAGCCCCAGATTTTGCGTATATCCATGAAGCACCTTTTTATGAAGCGCCGTATTTCCGTGCAGCGTATGTTGCGGCAGCCACAGCAACGAACGACTTTACAGTCGTTGATGAAACAACGCTTTCGACGACAATAACCGATAATCCTCGAACCCTCCTGGTCTTCCGGACTATTCTCGGCCTGGCAAAAGCGGAGTTCGCGCAGGCGACAGTACTCGTGGCCGAAGCAACTGCAAGGGCAGGTGTATCTGCAGGCAAGATCGACTCCATGGAACGCAATGGAGCGACCGCCACACCTGCTCAGGCAACGACGATTGCTCAAACGTTGACTCAAATCATGGACGGATCCTTGTTTGGTGATCCAGGAGGAGGACTGCGCTCCAAACAAGCCAAGATCGATACGGAAAACGGATGGACTTCTGCAAGCAACCTGGCGACAACCGGTGTGCCGTACGCAGATTTCCTTCACCAGCGGCACTACGGGGGTGCTTATCGACAGGTTCTGGATGCGACATCAACTAAGCGCGGCAATCTCATCGAGGACGCCGTGGAGCAACTCTTTCAGAGCGCTGGCGTCCCGTACATACGCACTGGGGCACACGACCAAGCCGAGATAGCTCGAAGATTTGAACTTCAAGTACAACCCGCGCCGGACTTCGTGATCTTCGATGACTCGGGCAGCCTACGGGGAATCCTCGAATGCAAACTTGTGAACGACGGCGGAACCGCCCGAGACAAGGCACTTCGTTTTGAGCGACTTCGAGGAGAGTCGATCCGACTTGGCGGAATCCCCTTATTTGCCGTCCTCAGCGGAATGGGGTGGACACGTGTTAATGACACTCTTGGTCCCGTTGTTCGTGACACTGAGGGCCGGGTTTTTACCCTTGCGACCCTAGACCAAATGCTCACCGTCGCGCCTCTTCCCACGTTAGTGAATACCTGGCGCGGAAATTAGTTCAAAGACATCCAACGCCTAAAGCCGAAAGGCCAGGCTAGCCACGCCCTGTGCCATGCCCGGGTAAACATAGGGCGCGCCATGGTGGAGTTGGCCACGGGCCAGAGGGTCATTCACAGGTGTCCCGATAGCGGAGTGCCCATGCAGCCCGCCCATGGAATGCGCGCCGGCGATATGCGGCAACCCAGGGACGGACCTAGGAAGACGTCACAGCCCCCCAAGGCGAAATGACACGGAGCGGAAGGCAGGAGAACTATGAATGATCAACCGCGGCCACTCGCGAGCAGGCTGACAGATCGCCGGCGTCTGGATCTCCGCTACTGCACTGCTGATCGGGCCGCCAGGGCAGCCGTCGATCTGTGGCTGTTGTTCAGGTGAGGGCACAGGCTGCCCGCGAATGAGGATCGCTGCAATTACCCGTCTTGTCCGTGAAGGCTCCATTCTTGTCCGAAAGTCCCCGTTGGACGTCCGGTGATCTGCTCATTTCTCCAAGCTTGTGTCTGATAGGGAGATGTCAGCTCCATCATGGAGGTCTCAGGAAGGTTCGCACGTCCAAATAGTTCGAATTGATTGAAGGCGGTCTTCAGCATGCGGCGGTAGTCTTCGACGGCAATGTATTCGGCCGGAAAATCTACATGGGCCATGTTGCAGTGAAGATGCGCCAGCACGACATTGCCCCACACATTGAGTTGGGAGACGTCGTAGTGGGGGGCGTAGCGTCGAAGCGGTGTGACATGATCGGCGCTGGCCATGGCCGGATGGCTATTCCGCAGGTGGATATCCACGGTCAGTCCGCAGAGCTGACAGATATTTCCGTCGCGTCTCCACAGCGTAAGCGCGATCTTTCGAGGTATTGAAGGCAACTTGCCGTGGTCCGCCGGCCAATCCCATGCGGCCCATAGTTCGTCGGTCATCTGGTTGTTTGGTATCAAGAGCTCAGGAGGATCGGCCCAAGGTTTGTGGGGGTATTTTTTTCGCGGAGTCTTTCGCGGTAGCCCGGTTGTTGAAATCCGGAATGTCGCCATTTGTTCTTTCGTCAGTTCAAAAGACTTCAGCGGCTGTTGCCCATCAGGTTCATTCATTGTCGATCGACCCCTCCCGCAGATCTTGTCACTGGGAAATTTGATGCATGCTGCTTCCGACTAAGGATGCCAGCGACCACTGACACACCTGACATCCACGGCAGCTTATTCTCGGTTCCCGTGACGCTCGGCTCGCCAGACCAGCGTGCTGGTATCGTCTCTTTCCTTTTCAATGGGACAGTTCCCGGTGCCGGGCTACAGTTGTCTTCCCCTGCGGTCCCAATCTGCCCTGCGAGCCTCTTCCTCGTCCCAGAACGTCGCGTCATTTCTGCGAACACGGAACAGATGGCCGAGAGAGATCCCGGTGACAATGAAAAGTCCCAAAGCCAGGAAGAAGAGTAGAGGATCCGAAGGGCTCCGCCACCCCAGGGCGTTCAGAGCGAGCATGACGCTAATGACGGTTTGGCCTGCCCATAGGCACAACATGAACCGGAAGGAGCCGCGAGTCATCCGGGGCTCCAACCGTTTGCGCCCGTCGCCGGTCTCCCTCATGTTGAGAGCCTACAACTGTCGGCTCAGCTTGCCTCCGGCGTCCCATTTCCTTGGATGTGGAACGCCGAGGCGGCGGATCTTGCCAGTCCCAGCCGTCGGCACCTGGGTCCAGACTAGAAGAAGATGCGGGATGGATAATGAGCCACTATGGACCCGGATTCAGAAGTTTTACCTAGCCCCGCGCCAGGCCAGGAATGGGCATACCGACTGCGTGACGACTCACCCTCCGAAAGGGTGCAAGTCTTGGCCTTGCACCAACAGGCTCGTAGGTTCCGGGTTGAGATTCGTCATCTGGATGGGAATGCTTCCGGCAAGGAAGAGAATGTGCCTCGTGGCCGGCTCAAGGTGCCGTGGGAAGAGGTAGCTCAGTACGACACCACCATGGATGGTTGGAGGCGTCTGAGAGCAGAGTCGATCGACAAAAACGAGTCCTCAGCCATGTGGGCAGCCCTTGAGCTGGTCATACCTTCGGGGGTTGCCGAGCTATTTATCACTCCAGTCGACGATGCCTTGGTGGTCCACGATCAATCGGCGCTTGAAACACTTATGGGGCAGCCCCTTTCCGCTTTCCAGGCCGGGCTTGCCTGGATCGTTCACGACGGGAAGCCATGCCTTTCGCCACTCGCATCCATGTCTGTCGTGGAGATGGCCTGTCGGAAGAATCCCGCTCCGGTTCTCGATCTAGTCATGGCCGAGGAGACAGTGGCTCGGGAAAAATCCAAACGAGGCGGCACAGTTGAGGACTGGGAAACCCGAAAACCCGTAGACACCTCCCCCCAGGAGGAATACCAGTACTACCTCCGCCGGCAGAAACCCATTCATGAGCTTCTCCGCCAGTGGTGCGGGTATCGCTCCGTAACCGCCCACGAGCGGCTCTTGGCTGCCGAGGCGGAGGTCAATCGTCTAGATGTCCTCCTGGCCTGGTCCGTCGACTGCATGCGCCGGGTCAACGAGAGCACTGCCGAAGCCATTGAGAACGAGCACGAGAAGGACCGCATCACCCCTTACAACATCCGGCCCATTCCAGAACGCCCGCTGGAGCCGCATGAAATCCCGGTCATTGAGGTTCCCAGCCGCCGGCGCTGGCCGCGCTGAGGTCAGTTCCATCGAGCCGTTTCCTCTTGGAGGTGGCTCCGCAGTACTTCCAGGTGTTTGGCGGTAAGCCGGAAGTCATGAAGCCGGTCCGGCAGGATCGCCCGGTTTAAGTACCAGAGCCAGGTCAGCTTCCTGGCGTGGTTGTAGACCTTCCCCGCGCCTGACGCTCCGCGCATCGCATCCTTGAGACCAGGCAGGAGTACCCGATGTCGGACTGGATGTGTGAGCGTCCGGAGCAGTATGTACGTAATGTCGGAACTCGTCCGCACTCACTCTGCACAGAAACCGCATCGTCCGCCCCTACGACTACAGTTCAAATCATGTCTCACGCACAAACGACGCTACTCTCCCAGTTGGAGAACGACCTCATGGACGGCCGACCGGTGGCTGACATCCTCAGGAAACTGATCGTTCTCGGCGGTCGTGCAGAGTCCAGTGAACTCCGAGACTGGGCATCGCAGGAGCTCCGCGGATACACAGACGGCGCCATCCTGCCTGAGTATCGAAAAGTACAGGCCCTCATACAGATGGACTCCCTTCTCGGGTTCACCCAGATATCACGGCAGACGATAGGCCCAGAGTCATTTCCTGAGCACGTTCGCCAAGACATTACCAACCAGGTCAGCTTCCGCCAAGGAATCGGTGAGATCCAATCCATGATCAGCGCCTGCGGGGCTGACCAGTCAATGCGCTTCGCGCTCCCTGGGGAAACCATTCTCGCCAAATTGATGTTCCTCGAATCCGGCAAGACCAGACAAGTTGCCAGCCTCTACTGGACGGTCAGCGCCACCGCTCTGGAAGGCATCGTTGACCAAGTCAAGACGAGACTCGCGGAACTACTGGGCGAACTTCGCGCTGCAACGCCGCCTCACCGAGAAATCCCGACCTCAGCTGAAGCTGCGAACGCATTCAATATCGTCATCCGGGGCCGCGGCAACAGCGTGCAGGTTGCGCATGCGGCCCCTGGCGGCACCAGCTCGACGAGGACGGGAAGCAGTGTAGAAGAGAAGGAACGTCCCTTCTGGACCCTTGGAAAACGCATCGGAGCCGTTGTTGTCGGAACGGCAACCATCCTCGGTACCTTCATCACTTGGTGGCAATCGCAAATCGGTGTCTAAACGGAAGTCAACGAAACATTTCTCGTACCGATCTGCCAGCGGCCGGACTGTCCCACTTCCTTGGTTGTGGGACAGTCTCGATGGGACACACCCCCACTGCTCGGGATCCGCGGAAATTCGCGTAACCTGACTGTCCCGTAAGTTATCCCAAAACTCCCGCCACAATCACCCGTCACAGCCACAACATTCGGTACGGTTCCAGACATGGACATTGGCTATGCGAGAGTATCGACTGCGAAACAAGATCTGGCCCGTCAGCTGAACGCCCTGGCGGCCGCCGGCATCAAGAACGAACACATCTTCGTGGACAAGAAATCCGGAGCCACCACCGCCCGCCCCGGACTCCAAGAAGCACTGACCCACGCGCGGGACGGTGACGTCCTGATCGTGCACACCCTTGACCGGCTTGGCCGCACAGTCCGGGACACCCTGAATATGGTCCACGACCTCAAAGAGCGCGGTGTGGGTGTCCGGACCCTGGCTGACCCCCTCGCCATCGACACCGCCGAACCTGACTCGCCTATGGCCCAGCTGGCATTCGTCATGCTGGCTCTGTTCGGGCAGATGGAACGCACATACGCGGCCGAGCGTGCTTCACATGCGCGGGCGGTGGCCACGGCCAAAGGCCGGCGCACAGGCCGGCCGTCCGTGGTCGATCCTGCCAAACTCGAACACGCCGCCCTGCTCCGGGCCAACGGTTCCTCCATCCGGGAGATAACCGCCAAGACCGGCCTGAAACGCACGACGTTGTACCGACACCTGCCGTCGCGCTCTAGCGGCCCGGACATTGCACACAGTTAAAACGCAGCGGGAACTAGACCCTACGGATAAACCACTGGGCATCGCCCTCGATGCCAAAACGCATCGGCGCCGTTCCCCACGCCATGTGCAGCGGCTCGTTTCTTTCCTGCACGGCGTAGCCCTGGGCACGGTAGAACTCAACGGAATCCGCCGCGCACACGCCGTAGATTGTGTGCGCCGTCGTTGCCCCTACCCGTTCGTGCAGGTCAGACAGCAGCAACGCCCCCAGGCCCTTTCGCCTTCGCTTATTCTCGGTGGCGATTGCGTACAGCATCACGAAATCTGTGAGCGCTGCTGCCCCGGCTTCCCTGGGAGGGGCCTTCATGGTCATGCTCATTTCGGCTACTTCAAGGATGGGGGGCGCCGCAAAAAGCCCGGCCACTATGTGCCCGTCCTCCCGGACGGCCAGGAGGTGCACCCGATGTCCTCTGTGTGGATCGTTGGCGCGCGGCAGCACCGGCACTCGGCCTGCATCTTCACTGATGTTTGCCGCAAAGAATCCTTCTAGTTCTGCCCTGTGCTGGTCGCTATTCAGCGCCTCGACTTTCATGCCCTGATCCTAGACGGGCCGTGCAAACTGAGCTCCAGTGACACATTTCGCCGGCGCCGCACACAGATCGAGTAGACGCTCCGGATTCCCCGGAACCTCTCCCCCGCAAGGGGTGCCCCGCTTTACCCATTTGGAGGATTACTTTGACTTCCCTGTTCGGAGTTTTGCTGATCGGTGCAGGCTACGCCGGGTTCTATTGGTGCGTTCCGTACATCGAGCGGTTCGGCCTGACGCCGGCCACTCTCGGCGGGAGGGTTGCCTGCCTGATCGTAACGACGGTCGCTGCCTTCATCGTGAGCGGCGCCGCTGTGGTGATGTCCCAGCTCTAGGGCCCTGGTTCGGCGCCTGCCGCCTTGGCCGACTGGCAGGCGCCGATAACCCGCCGCATTAGTTCAGAGAGGTTGGAACTACGGGTTCTCGTAGATGACGCTAGCTGTCCTTTAGCCGCCGGCCCCCAGGAAGTTTCTCGCCCCAGGATGGGTACATCGCGCCCTTGTTGTGCTCGGCTTCGCGGCGGGCGGTCTCTGCTTCGATGGCTTTCGCCACGAAGTGGCTCCAGGTGTTATCCCCTTCGGCGTAGCTGGTCGCTTTGTATGCGGCCCGGGCCCGGTTACGGAGCGCGGCTGGGATACTCACCGTCATGTTCGCTGTTTCGGTGTCCTTGGGGTCTGCCTTCTTCGGCGTCTCCGGCCGGTGTCCGGGGAGCATCCGTGCCAACGGGGCCTCTGCGGTGGGTTCGGCGGTGCGTTTCGGGGGCAGGCCGAGGGCGGGCCGGCCGGGTGCTGGTTCTGCGCTCACGCGTTGACCTCCTGAGATTCTGCGACAGCGATCCGTCGTGTCACTTCCATGGCGACTGCGTGGAGGTCCTCGGCCACACTGGAAGCCGACTTTGGCCCTGTGTTCCCAGCCTTCGCTTCCCCGCGCAGAACCTCCCACCATTTCGGTCCTTTGCTAAGTTCCCGCTCGAGTTCGTGGGCCAACAACCCACGCTCGCGGCACGCCTGGGCGGTTGCCTCTGCGTGGCGAATGGTCATCGGGAACAGCACTTCGTCTGTACCAAAATCAGCTGTGAGGTGGTCGCGGGTGACCTTGTGGACCTGCTTGGAATTCGTACCGGTCCCGACTAGGACGACGCCCAATAGATCCAAGGACGGGTTGAGTCCGACGACGCTGTCCATGCGTGCGGCGACCGCGGCGACACCCTTGCGACTAGACATATCTGTCTTCAACGGCACCATTGCGTACCGGGCTGCGGCCACGGCTGCCGCCTGCAGCGGTTCGTTCCCCGGCGGGCAGTCAAGCAGGACCAGGTCATACTCCCCCGCAACTTCGGCAAGCAGTTTGGCGAGGGCTAGCTGTGCAGCGTCACGGTCCTTCTGGGCCTTGGCTCCGAGGAAAGCGGCAGCATCGTCGAGATGGGGGCCTCCGGCAATGACGTCCAAGTTCGGCCGGACGCTCAGCAGCAGGTCAGGCTCTCCCCCGAAGCACAGCGAAGCCGCCAGGCTCCTACCGCCGTCGCCTTGGTCGGCGTAACCGAGGTCCTCGGCGAGGTTTCCCTGGGGGTCAAGATCTACGAGCAGCACCCGTGATCCGCCCTCGGCTAGGAGGCCGCCTACGTTGGCCACCAGGCTGGTCTTGAAGACCCCGCCCTTGCCATTGATTACCGCGATGACGCGGCTTAGGGCACCGCGGTCCAGATCGTGTTTCATCAAATTCCCCTTCCAAAGTGATTCCAGCGTAGCCAGCAACACCGGCTTTGCTTGTGAAGCCGGGTTCCGTGTCTTCTCTTTTTTCACTTGTGAACCAAGCCAACCCAGTGAACCAAGCCAACCCAGTGAACCAAGCCAACCCAGTGAACCAAGCCAACCCGGTGAAACCTGTGAAACCCGTAAATAATGTGTTTCCGGAATTACTGTGTTCACAAGTGAAACCAGCGAACAAAGGGTTCTGGGGCCGGGTTCAGTCCTGGGGAGAACCCGCGCCATGTCCCGGACACAGCCTCTCGGGCCAGCAGCTGACGGCGCTGGTTGAGGAGCTGCGCACCGCGGGCGGACCCCGAAGTGGCAGAGGCAACAGATCCGCTCGGTGGCAAAGCGAAGCCGCCGAGCAGGATGAGGCTGATGCGGACGCAACGCGGAAGAGTGAGGAACTAACGGAGGCGCTAGCCGGTGCCAATGTCGAGTTGGTCACCGAGCACGAGGGGAGTGGCCAGCTTGCGTCTCAGCAGCGGATACTTCGTTACCGGAGGGCCACGCCCCGCTAGCGAAGTGGGCTACTGGGGGCGATAACCGCCTGTAAGGGTGGACTTGTCAACGTCGCTTGACGACATGGTTGAGTGCCGGGGAGCACGTTTGACCCGCCTTGTAGCTCTCCAAATCCTCCACTTCGGATCGCTTCATGAGCCAGGCATCCCCGGCTGGTTCCCAGTGCCGCTGTATTCACGGATATCGCTCAAATCCGCTGCGTAAGGATTCCAGGCAACATCGCGGTCCATCTCCCATGAGGCCCTCCGGCACGTTGGGACGTGGACTCTTCCGGCAGACATGATGAAGAACTCACCGTTCGCCAGCCACGCGGCAACAATATCCTTCTCTGACTGAATCTGTTCCTGCTGCTTGACCAAAATTTCTTGGTCCGTCAGATCGCCGAAACGAAATTCTTCATCATCTGCAAGCTTTGTCATTTTCAAAACATCCGTCCCGTCCTTTGTAGTTTCCATTACGCAGCCTGAAACGCCACGGCATAGTCACTTGCCGGGTCTCCGTCAGGGGGCGGCATCCAGTATTCGTCCTTGTCCTGGTCATAGAGGTCTTCTTCGCTGATTGCCTGGACGGTGAAGCGGTCTAGGTACGCGTGCCATACTGCGCGTTGGTGCCTGTGGAGGCTGATTTGGGCCTGCACGTCGTCGATGACGCCGAGACGAGCGGCCAGCTGCGTGAGGTTGGTTGTGGCCGTAATGCGCCAGCGGCCCTCTTCGCGGTGAATCATGCATAGGGCCGCCATCTCGTTCACGGCTTTTTCCACTGCGGAGCGGCTAATTCCGGTAGCACGGATGATGTCAGCGTTCGTAGGGGAGTGCCGGCTGCGTTCGATACATTCGTAAACGAGGGCTGAGTGGTCTCCTAGTGCACGGAAAACGTAACGGATTCCATGGATCTTGCCTTTCTTCCAAGCCAACTCACGCGCCAGCTGTTCGTATTTTTCAGGCAACTGGAGCAGGTATACGTCTGCGCGTTTGTGGCGTGCGTCTGCGACCTTGGTCAGGAGACCGTCGGAGAGCGCCACCAACCTAGGCAGCTGCCTGGCAACGGTGCCGTGGTGCTTCCCCAACCCGAGGGCAAGAGAGCGGCATCCAACCTCCACCAGTTCAGTGTCGTTGGCCCGAGCGAAACCAAGTATCTGCCGAAGGGTGAAACGGAGGTGGTGCCCTTCGCGCCCCAATCTCTTCAACCGGTCGTCCAGAACAGCGTAGAAGATATTTTCAGCATCGTTCACAAGCTGGCGGATACCGGCTTTGCTGGCTGAGCCAGCTGCCCCCCCTGTGGGTTCTGGGTGGCTTGTGTCGTTAATAAACGCATTCCTTCTCCGCGTTGATCGGCGAGTGGTTTTTTGGGTCCACGCGAGAGCGTTAGTCCACTCCTTCTCCAGGAGTCGGTCCTGCTTTGCCTCCCTGCCGTAGAGGGCGGCAAGGCCGGCGAACTGGCCGGTGATACCGGCGCGGACCTGGTCTAGGGTCCAGCGGCAGGCGGAGAAGTGGTTGAGGACAGCCATACGGGCTTCTGACGGGCTCTTGTATCGGGCAGTGTCGTACAAGCCTGTTCGGGCCACCCTTCGTAGGGGGGATTCGCTGCCTGCCTTCGTACCTGCGAAGGAGTCAGATGCCTTGGATGGGCGGGCGGCCAACTTCAATGCCTGCTCCTTCAGCTCGCGGACACGCCGCAGCTCAGGGGCAAGGGCTTTGCGGAGGCGATCGACGGCGGCTTCCGGGTTGCGACGACGCATTATGTCGTACGCGGCGGATAGGGGAGTGACGAGTACCTGGTAGCCGCCCGACTTATGGGGCGAGCCGGGGACACGGATGCACCCGTCCGTTATGTTCTGGTGAGGGCTGGGGTCAAGACTTGGGGCCACCTGTGTCAATGCTTCGACAAGCTCGCGAGCGGCTCGGCCATCCAGACGCACGGCCAAAGGGACGTATATGTGCCGGCCGCCGCTTGGTGAGAAGTCCGCCACCCAGCGCAAGCCGCACTCGTCCAGGAGTCGGCCCAAGCGAACGGCGTCCGCGTCCACGACACCTTTCAGTGCCTTGGACGTGTCCAGGTCCAGGCAGATCGTGGCCACTGAGCCATCGACGCCGTGGACAGTCACGGCAGCAGGACGCTGCGGCAGGCTGGTTGTGATACTCGGGGCGGTCTTTGGTCGCGGGTACTGGAAGCGGTCGCCGATCCGGCGTCCCAGCCGATATGTCGGCTGTCCGGCGATCAAGGGAGCCAGAACCCAGGCCTCTTCCGGCGTAACTTGCCGGGCGACACTCGGACAGGCGTGCGTTGACGCGGTTAAAGAAACCGGTACGATGGGATCAATCCTTCCTCGTGAGGGAACAACAAAATCCACCCACTGGGTGGGTGTTACATAAGGTTCAGATCGGGATCCGCCAAGATTTAGGATCTGAACTACATACTTTTTGAAGGCCCGCCTAGTGCGGGCCTTCTTGTTTTAGCTGGCTTCTGCCATCGGCAGCGTCTCCTGACCAGTAATCCTGTCAAGGTCGATGGTTTGCAAGAAGTCATGGACAGCGCGTGCGATGAGATCGCCGCGGTTGTCTCCGGTCGCGTCTGCCAGGGCCTTCAGCTTGTCGGCGTCCGCAACTGGAAGCCTGGTAGGGATGTAACGGCGATCGCCTTTATGTGGCATCGGCATGGCTTCCCCCTGTTTCCGGGTCAAATTCTGTCCCTTGACTTCCAAGGGTTGCCCCAAACATAACCGGAACCCGGTTCACTTAAGTGGGATGCTTTTGGGCGTGTCGCTGTTAAAGAACGTTTAACGCCCTAGTAGGTAGTCCTTCAGAGAATTGAGAAGGATCTCCAGTCGGTCTGGGTTCACGGAGAAGGTAACGGCCCGTCCTCGCCGCTGTCCAGCCGGGACATCAGCCTCAACCAGTTCGGCCTCCTCCAAATGCTGAAGCGTCCGCCTGGCAGTGTTGGGGTCCGTACCGAGCGCTCGGGCCAGGTCAGCTGCACCTGTGGGCCCGTTCATGGATAAATGGCGCAGGATGGCACGGGAGAACATCGTCCCGAATGACTCGATAGCCATCTCTACGTCCTGTGGCAGGGCGCTCGGAGGGCGTAAGTATCGGGGCATTCACTCATATTCTCACTTCCGTTGGTGAACCACATCAGAGGTGGGGTGCTACATGTAATGTTCTTTTGAAGACTACATTTAATGTTCTTTTCAGGCTAGTGTCTAACTGTCGCACAAACTTGCGGCGGTGTTGTCGGGAATGGCCAGCCAGGGGAGGGACGAAAGATGAGAATCATCGCCCTTATGCGAAGCGTCTTTGTGCGGGGCCTGCTTACCCATCTGCCGAGAAGCGCGCGTCTGTGGAGATGTACGTCTCAAAGCCGCCACTTGACAAGCGTTTCAGCCGGAGATGGGGAACAATTTGCCGGGGCGTCCATCCATCGAATGGAGTTTTTGACGTTTTGTCGCCGGGAGCTGGTAAGGCTTGAAACCGTGTCCGGAGCAAATGGGGGAGTAATGCAGTTCGGTAGTTTGATGCCGTTTGGCGTGAAGTGGCCGACAACGGCTGAGTCGAAAGCGCGTTGCTCTATGGAGCGCCAGGCGTTCGTCGAGTGGATTAACGACCTTGACGTCCCTATGCTCCACCGTCGGGTCCTAACTGTCCTCTTGGGGTTGGTTGCTGAGGGCGAGATGGTTGACGCCCGTTGCGCCGGGTTTAGTTATTCCGCCGAGGTAGGGCGCCGAGCCCGTTGCCTGAGCGAGATAGACGAAACGCTTCAGGAGCTGGTGGACGCCGGACATTTGACGGTCCACTCGGCCGCAGAGGTTTTTGGCGAAAAACGTCCCGGCATCATTTTCCGGATCCGTCGCCCGGACGTCGTTTTGACTGTCGAGTCTGCCGGTTCCTTGTGGTTGGCCGATGCTTGGCCCAGAAAGCGGGCAGCATGAAGGGCCTTGCCGCTGCAGCGGCCCTGCCTCTGATCGTTGTCGCTGGGCTGGTGCTGGTGCTTGTACTCATGGGCGGCGGCAAGGATGCGGCGTTCGCTGGCGTTGGCTGCAACATCAGCCAAGAGTTTGATGCTTCCCCCGTGCCAGGGGGATGGGGCGTGAACGTTGCGTCAGCTTCCAAAGCCTCCGGCATCCCCGGGAGCATCCTCGCTGCTCAGCTCGAAGCGGAATCCGGCTGGAACCCAAAGGCCACAAGCCCGGTGGGTGCCCGAGGGATTGCCCAATTCATGCCAGGAACATGGGACACGTACGGTGCGGGAGCGGACCCGTTTGACCCAGCGGCCGGCATTGCTGCCCAAGGCAGGTTCATGGGCTCTCTCCGCCTGGACATGGAGGGGATCAGCAAGAGCAGCGGCAAAAGCGCGATTGAGCTTGCCCTGGCCGCGTATAACGCCGGTCCTGGAGCTGTGAAGCAGTTCGGCGGGATTCCTCCGTATGCCGAGACGCAGAACTACGTCGTGAAGATTACGAAGCTGGCAGCATCCAAGTACGGCAAAGACGGACTAGATAGTTCAGCCAAGCCGGACTGCGCCGTGAGTGCCGGCGCAGGTGACGACCTTCCGTGGAAGACGGCCCCGTCGTGGCTGGAAGCCGGTGCAGGCCCGGCAAGCACTTCTCCGCTTGGAATGTATAACCGCGAATGCGTGGACTTTGCATTGTGGCGGGTGAACCAGCAGCTGGGAAGCGCTGAGGCGCCGTTCAAGGCGCTGAACAGCACATTCCGCCCGGATGGGCACAACCTTGGAAACGCGGTCGAGTGGTTGCAGGCATGGCAGGTCAAGGGATGGCCTACAGGCCAGAGTCCTCGGCCAGGAGCAGTCGTCTACTACGGGGCCGGACGCGGGGGAGCGGACCCGACCTATGGGCATGTCGCCGTGGTGCAGTCAGTCAACGCCGATGGCACGTATGTCGAAGAGGGATATAACGGCGAACCCGTCCCCAATGACCACCAGTACTACACACGCGTGGTGCAGAACACCACACCGTCCTCATTCCTGTACATGCCCGGTATCGACACCGCAGCCCCTGCCTCTTAGGAGACTCCCGATGAAAAAGCAGCTTCTTTACGTCCCGTTGGCCGCCCTGGCCTTGGCGTCGTGCGCGCCTGTCTCACAGGTTTCTGCACCCGGTTCGTCAACGACCGCCGGCCCGTCTCTCGCAACTCTGAGCCCGGTGCAGGGTCCACAGGCTCCAGGTGATGAGCCAAGGCTGTCTACGAGCCTCCGGTGGGATCAGGATGTCCGGCGTGAGGCGCTGTCGACGGCGGTCACGGCAGTTTCGTTGTACTCACGGCCCGGAGTGGAGAAAGCGCAGTGGCTGCGCGAATTGTCCCCGTACGTAACGCAGCAGTTCGCGGCTGACTTTCAGAGTGTGGATACGAAATATATTGCCTCCATCAAGGCGGAGAGCACGGGGGAGTTACTGGTTGATGAAGCCAACGTGTTCGGTTGCACCGCCGTTGTGGGCACTGACGCCGGAAAGTTGACCGTGAAGCTTCTCCGCAACGATGCCGAACCTTCGTGGAAGGTCGAATCAATCGTTCCCGAACTGGGCAAAGGGGCTGGCAAGTGAAGACCAAGGCAGTGCCGCGGGAGACACACGTTGCTCCTTTCCCCAAAATATCCCTGACCGTCCATTCTGATGGCACGGGAGTCTTTACCCGCTCTGGTCTTGCCACTCCGGTCGTGGGTGAAACACCCGTACAGACGATGCGGCAGTTGCTGGAAATGGCGCAGGAGGTCGCCAAGGAGCTGCGCCGTCCAGTCCGGGTAGAGACAATCAGCGCCGAGGGCGTGGGTGTGCTCATCGTCGGCCCTGACGGTGATGTCCAGGAACAGGATGAGTCATCATCGGCCCGCAGTACTGTCACGGCAAAGACCCCCCAGACCAAAACAGGCAAGATAACCCGTCGGCCGCTGTCCAAGCGGTGGGTTGCTGTCCTGGCTGGCACGGTAGGTCTTGCGGTCACCGGAGCGGGTGTGGTTGTCGTTTCTGCAATCCAGACTGCCCCGGTTGAATCCCCGGTAGCGACTTCCGGGGTTTCCGCCTGGGTTTCGGAGCCGGCGGGGGAGTTGCTGCAGACAGATCCGGCGGGACGCTGGGGAGCGGTCCGAACGGGCGGTGAAATTCGAGTGCTGGATCTCCGCAATGGGGAGAAGGTCGCGTCATGGTCTGTAGGTTCTGGTTCTCTTCGGCTTCTGGCTGACAGGGAGGGAGGTTTCGTTACCGTTTCGGACTCCGGAGCCTATCGCTGGATTCCCGGCGCGGCTGCGGCTCAGTTTCCCGTTCCTACCGGGGGCCGCGTCGCAGGCCGGCTGGGGCCGGCGTTTACGGTGACTGGTTCAGGCATCAGCATTGCCGCGGCTGGTGCCGGAACGGACATCTCCTATGTCAGCCCGTTTCCAGGCGCTTCGCCGGTGGACCTGACAGCCGATGGCCGCATGGTCTGGGCCCGGACCGGTGCCCGGGTCGCTGTCTCGGGCGCTGACGGGAAGAATCCTGCCTCGTTCGAACTGGCATCGCCCGCTTCCGGAATGCGCTTGGACACCTGGATAGGTGCGATGGATAACCGAGTGGCGACGGAGTGGACTGACGGAGCTTCCCGCATTGTGGTCATCCACGATTTTGCGGGGGCGGTGGTCGTCTCTGCGCCTCTGCCAGTCGGTGGCCATGCCACTCCGAGCGGCGCTTACCTCATCAGTGACAAGGGAGTCCTGGACGTGCCGGCGGGGGGCTCCGCGTCTCTGCCAGCTGGCTGCATGCCTGAAGGAACCATAGGTACCTGGCTGCAATGCGCTGATGGCTCAGTCGCAAGTGGTCCCATCCAGGAAAAGGCCAACGGGCAGCGCACGTACGCCGTCTCCGGGGACCTTCTGTTGGCCGCCGACCAAGAAGGCCGTCTCGTCGCTTTTCCCAAGATCCAGCTAGATCCCGACAAGAAATAGGAAACCATGTTGAAAAATGCAATCCACCGCAGGACAGCCGCGGCTGTCCTGGCGTTGCCGATACTCACAGGTATGGGTGTTGGGGCCGCGTGGGCTGACGACGCGGAAACTCCTGAGATCAAGGCCGACGCTTCAGCTGGCATTGTCGAGGCAGTGGCAGCGGCAGCGCTGGCTCCGCAGCTCGACCTGCCTGATCTGCCGCCCGTGGATCCTCCCGTGGACCCGCCGGTCGATCCGCCCGTCGATCCTCCCGTGGACCCGCCGGTCGATCCGCCCGTCGATCCGCCCGTGGACCCGCCGGTCGATCCGCCCGTCGATCCTCCCGTGGACCCGCCGGTCGATCCGCCCGTCGATCCGCCCGTGGACCCGCCCGTCGATCCGCCCGTGGACCCGCCCGCGGACCCGCCGGTCGATCCGCCCGTAAGCCCTCCTGTTGATCTTCCGGCAAATCCTGATCCGGCCGGCGCTGGCTCCGGTTCACCGGCCGCTGGCCCTGGTGGCTACGGGACCGGGTATTCCTCCTCGGCAGTGGTCCCAGCAGACGTTTCTGCACCTGCCGCCGCAACAGCACCAGTTGCACGCGCTGGCGGCCAGCAGGTAGCGGCTGCGCCGAAGGAACTCGCTTACACGGGCGCTACCGACAACAGTGGACTGCTCCTGCTTGGCGGCGGGCTCATGGCCGCCGGCGTGCTTACGGTTGGCGGCACGCGGCTGCAGGCTCGTCTGAGCGGAGGAGGGCGACGCCGTGCCCAGTCCTAGCTCCCCCCTGTCCGCTTCTCCGTGGCTGGACGCCCTCGCGGAAGGCGAAGTCGCTCCCGTAATCGAGGAAGACACGCCTGTGACGACCGGGCTTCGCCGGCCTCTGCGAAACGTTACCGCCGACGGCGGACTGCTACATGACTTCAGATGCCCCGAAGGCAAGATCGCTGTCGTCGGCGCACACGGTGGAGCGGGCGAATCTTTACTAGAGCGCGTCGAGCCTTCCCTGTTTTCCGCCGCCGATCATTGCTGGCCCATTGCAGGCACTGACTTCGATGTCCCTGCTGTAGTCGTCGCACGGGGGGATTACCTGGGCCTTGAAGCGGCCCGTGCTGCCGGGAAGCAGTGGGCGGCTGGTGAGCTTCCCGGCATTGACCTCCTCGGGTTGATCGTGATGGCTGACCAGCCCAAGCAGGCCAAACAGTTGCGAGACCTGGCGACCGTCGTCGGGGGACTGTTCCCCCGGCTCTGGGTCGTTGGCTACAGCATCGATGTCCGCCTCGAGGGAAGCTTTGGCCCGTCTCTCCCGAAAGACCTGAGGAAGCTCGTTTCCGACGTCCAAATCCTGACCAAAAACACCAATAAGCCTCACCACCACCAAGGAGATTTCTCATGATGCACCACCTCGAAACTGTTCAGACAGTCCTGGCCGCCGTTCCCATGTTCGACCCGCCCAAGCCCACTGCCCCTCCGGGAGCCGCCAACGTCCTCACGATTGTCGGCTACGTGTCGTGGGCTGTGGCAATTGTTGCTTTCGTGGGTCTGCTGATCATCGCCGGCAAGCTCATGGTCGGCAGCGACGGGCGCAGTGACACGATGAGCAGCCTGCTCAAGTGGTTCGGTGGTTCGGTTCTCGTCGGTATTGCTGGCGGTCTGATCACTCTGCTGCTCGGGGCCTGATATGCCTACGCCTGAGTCATCGTTGGAGGATGCCCGGTCGCCCTGGGGGACGAAGGGTTTTATTGCCTCGGCGGCTGTCATTGGCCTCGTGCTTGTGCTTCTGATCGTGATCCTCGTTCAGGGGTTGGGGTCCAGTAAGCAGCCTGATGCCGCCCAAACTCCGCTCGCCACGACAGGGACGACTTCCGCCGCTCCAGCACCCGGCGGGTGCTCGCTCCCGGACGGGGACCAGGCCGTTCCGGCCGCCGCTCCCGAAGCGACGTGGACGCTGGATAGGAAAATGGTGGTTCCCTCGGCGCCGTCCACCTTCGGCCCTGCCGTTACGAAGGGGGGCGTCGCCAAGTGCTTCGCGCACAACCCCACGGGTGCCTTGTTCGCTGCAACCCACATGCTCTCGGTCACTTGGCAGGACGGTCCGGAAACTCTCATGAATGAGTACGCCGTCGACTCCCCGGAGAAGACTTCGGCCCTGGAGCGCGTCCGTGCCACGGCCGCTGCATTGCCGACTGAAGTACCGCAGATCAAGGGATACCGGATCCTCATGGCTGGCAAGGACAAAGCAACGGTCCAGATGGCCGTCTCCATGCAGGGAGCACTCGTACGCACACCTGTCACCCTGATCTGGACCGGAACGGATTGGTCCATTGACGCAGGAGCCGCCCTTGCCAGTGAGGGCGGCCAAATCAGTGACCTCACCGGCTACATCGCCTGGGCAGGAATCTAAAATGTGCAATCCCGTTTTTGATGCTGCCGGCTGTGTGAAAGCTGCAGCAGGTGATGCTTTGGGGCAGCTCCGGGACGCGGTGATCGAAGGTGTTGCGAAATCAATTGCCTCGCTGGGAACCTTCTGGGTTCAGACTCCGACTCCATCGCTCATTAACACAGAGACGGGTGTAGTGGATCCGGCGGTGCTGTTCCTGCAGAACAACCTGCTGTATTACACGGCAATCGTGGCTTTTGTCGCGCTGATCCTTGGCGCTGGCAAGGCAATGATCTCTCATCGCGGTGACGGCCTTTCCGAGGTGGCGAAATCCATCTTCACCCTGGCGCTCGTCTCCGGCGCAGGCCTGATGGTGCTGCAGCTGTTCATCTCCGCCGCAGACCAGTTTTCGGTCTGGCTCATAAACCTGGCGGCCGGAGAAGGCGGGTTCGAAAAGAAGCTCAATCTTCTGCTCAGCATGGATTCCTCGATGCTGATATTGGCGATCCTTCTCGGCGTTCTGGCCATCCTGGTGTCTCTATTCCAGGTTGCCATCATGATCGGCCGGGGCGGCCTGCTTGTCGTGCTGGCCGGAACCTTGACGCTTTCGGCGTCTTTCACCAACACGGCGACTGGAAAGCAGTGGTTCCAGAGGTTTGTGGCTATTGGAGTCGCGACCATCCTCTACAAGCCCGCGGCGGCAATCATCTATGCCGCCGCATTCCAGCTCGTGGGCTCATGGGGTGAGGATGCTCTCGTCAAGACCATGGGCGGGCTTGCCCTTATGCTCCTGGCCCTCGTGGCCGGACCGGCTTTGTTCAAGTTCGTTATGCCGATGGTCGCCGCCGTCGCTGGAAGCAGCGGTGGAGCGATGATCGGTTCGGCATTGGGCAGTGCGGCCGGCTCGGCCGTCACGGGATCCATGAAGCCACGCTCCGGGGGCGGCGGAGGATTCGCCAGTTCCAAAGGCCCCGGTGGTCTGACTGGAAACAAGGGTGAATCGGCGCCCAGCGGTTCCGGCAATGACGGAGCTGCGGCACGCAAAACCAACGGGACTGGGGCTCCAAAGGGAGGGGCCGCCGGCTCCGGCGCACCCTCAGGTGCCGCTCAAGGCGGGGCTGCTGCCAAAGCGGCCGCTCCATCCGGCGCCGCCGCGGCCGGGTCCTCGGGTGCAGCAGCAGCTGCAGGTCCTGTCGGTATCGCTGCCACCGCGGCCGTGAAGGTCGCCACGGGAGCCAAACAGGCTGCCGACGGCGTGGCCGCTGACACAACTGGTCCAACAGGAAATGGGTAGTAGATATGGCAAACACTTCGGCAGCTGCTGACCACACATACGGGAACTTCGTCGAGCCTCGCACACCAGGTATTGGGCGTCTGGGCCGGGGTGAGTCGGTCCTGATCATCATCGCCCTGGCCATCTTCGGGCTGGTGATGATGTCCAACCTGTGGGGCGGGGTCATCTACTTCCTGGTCGTTGCGCCGCTGATGTGGCAATCGCTCAAGAAAGACAAGTTCGGCGTATCGGCATTTGAGAAACGGGCAGAGAGATTCATGTTCAACCACGCGAAGAAGAACCAGCGCACGCAGTACCGGTCGGGCCCTGTCGGTGTGATCCCCAGCGGAACGTATCGATTGCCGGGGCTGCTGGCAGCTTCGACGGCGTACAAGTGCCGGGACGGTCTGGGCCGATCCTTCGCGCTCATCCACGTCCCGCATACGGATCACTACTCCGTTGCCTTCCTGACAGAGGCTGAAGGGATGACCCTCACGGACCAGGCACAGATCGAGCGCTGGGTGGCCGAGTGGGGAGCCTTCATGCGGGAGTGCGGCTATGAATCCGATATCGCCGGGGGATCCGTCATCGTGGAGGTGGCGCCGGACTTCGGCGGCCGGCTGAAACAACACATCGAGCCGCAGCTCTCCAAGCACGCTTCCGAGGTCGGACGCACCATGATGCTGCAGGCTATTGATCCGGACGTATCCAGGTCCTCCATGGTGCGCACCTGGGTAACGCTGACCTTCACCGGTTCAGCTGGTTTTGGCAGCCCTCCGCGAAGCGTTGAGGATGTGGCGGTCAGTGTTGCATCACGGTTGCCGGATATCGGCTCCCGGATTGAACTGGCCGGGGGAACTGATGCTGTTCCGGTCTCGGTCACCTCGCTCTCACGCATGATCCGGACCTCCTATGATCCGGGCATTGCAGAAGACATCGAGCGGGTGATGAGTGACCCTGGCGAGCGTGTTAACTTCGATTGGGATAACGCCGGCCCGGTTGCCCACGACGCCGGCTGGGAATCAATGCGCCACGACTCGGGCGTCTCGGCCTCGTACACAATGGGGATTGCCCCCCGCGGCGAAGTCCGGTCACGCATCCTGGCTGACCTGCTCAAGCCTCAGGCGGAAATGACCCGCAAGCGCGTTGCCCTGCTTTTCCGCCCGATTCCTGTCAGCGAAGCAGGCGACGTCGCAGAACGCGATGTGAAGCACCTCGGTGCGCGTGCCGGTTCAACGAAGCAGGAACTCAGTTCCAGTGCCCAGGCCGTAGTCGCCGCCAGCCAGACGGCCCGTGAGGAAGCCACTGGCGCTGGCCTGGTCAACTTCGGTCTGGCCGTCACGGCAACGGTCACCGACCCTGACCAGCTTCCCGTGGCGAAACTCGCCGTCACCGGCAGGGGCAGGGCATCCAAGATCGAGCTGCGCCCGGCTTACGGGTCCCAAGACGTGGTCTTCGCCGCGACATTGCCCGTAGGGCTCATTCTCACTGACCATGTCCGCGTTCCGAACCAGCTCAAGGAGCACCTGTAATGGCTGCCAAATCACTCTTGGAAACGCTGGCGCCAAATCTTCTCCGCAACTACCGCAGGAACCAGGGGCAACGGCGTGCCGCGCTGACCTCTCGGGGGTACGTGCGTCCAGGCGGCGGCACAGCTGCCGTCATCCGCGCACCCAAGGAATGGCGCGGGTCAACCCGGCAGGTGTGCGGCATGTGGCCGTTCGCCGCAGGTTCCGGAGCTCCCCTGATGGGTGTCCCGATCGGCCCGGACCTCGTCACCGGCAACACCGTTGCCCTGGACATGATTTCCGCCTTTACCGCCAAGTACATCCAGAACCCGTCGACCGCGATCTTCTCGCTTCCGGGAATGGGCAAGTCCACGCTGGTAAAGCATCTGCTGCTGGGGCACGACGCCTTTGGCTTCTTCAGCCGCGTGCTGGGCGACATCAAGGGTGAGTATGACCAGGTGATCGAAGCCATGGGCGGCGTGGTCATTCCTCTCGGCCCGGGGCGGGGGAACATCAACCCCCTGGATCCCGGCGAGGCATACGACGCCGCCAAGGAGCTGCGGGCAGCCGGCGTGGATCCGACCGCGATGCTCGATGATCTGCATTCTCGCCAACGCGCCCTCATGGCGGCGCTCATCACGATCACGAGAAAGCGGCTATTGGAGGAGGTCGAGGACAATATCCTCGACCTTGGTATCCGCATTCTTCGTGAGACGTTCGACGGTATTCCGCTGATCCAGGACCTGCTGGAAGTCATCGAATCGGCTCCTGAGCCCCTGCGGCAGGTAGCCATGGACCGTGGCGAGGACGACCGCTACCGCGACGCCACCGAACCGCTATGCAGGTCCCTTCGCGGCATGATCTCCGGCGGTGTTCTAGGAACGATGTTCTCCAAGCACACCACGCGCCGTGCATCCTTGCGGCAACACGCGTCCTGGAACCTCGCAGCCATCGGGGACCACAACCCCGAGATGCAGGCGGCCGCGATGCTCGCGACATGGAGCGCTGGCTACGCCGACGTGAACGTCGCTCATGCCCTGGCAGATGCCGGCATCATCGAACCGATCAACTACGTGCTGCCCATGGATGAGTTCTGGAAGCCCATGTCCATCGGCCGAGGCCTCGTCGAGAAGGCCGACACGATCACACGGCTGAACCGCAACGACGGCATTGGTCAATACTTCGTTTTCCACACGCTCAAAGACTTCGAGGCCATCGCTGATCCTGCAGACCGCAAGCGCGCTATGGGTTTCATCGGCCGCTGCGGAATCATCATTTCCGGCGGACAGCGGGAGGACGAGCTGGAAGCCATCAACAAGGTTGTCCGGCTCTCCAAGGATGAGGAGCGGGCCATTGTCGGCTGGGGTGATGCCCAGAAGCTGAGTTCCAGGACAACGGACGAAATCGAAGACGATGACCATTGGGAGGCCACCTCCGGCACCGGGCTCTCGTCAACGCCGGTCCGGCCCAGACGCAGGCACCCCGGGGAAGGGAAATTCCTCATCAAGGTGGGCGCCACTCCCGGTGTCACAGTCGACGTCCGGCTCACACCAATCGAACAGGATGGCAAGTTCACCGACACGAACAGCCGCTGGAAAATGCAGGAGGGGTAGCACCATGGGAGCACCTACACGGAACAAGCACAAAGCCCCCGGCGAAAGGGCTATGGCCCTCGGCCTCGCTGCGCTGGTGGCAGTTGTCGTAGTCTTCGTGCTGAGCGGCAACGCTGGCATGGCCATCGATCGCGGCATCGGCTGGAAGTTCGAGGTCAGCCCGTTCCAGCTTGTGAACGGGCTGATAAAGGGAAGCGCGTCCTGGACAGGGGTTTCCAGCACCGCCGCTATCGGGCTGGTGGTTATCGTTGGGGCATTGCTCCTGCTAGCGGTGAAGGTGGCGGGCAAGCTCGGAACTGCTCACACCTGGGTGGATGTTGCTGCCAGCCACATGGCTACTGCCAGGCATATGAAGTCCGTCCTGAAAGACGGCGCAGCTGCTACCGCGGAGAGGCTGGGCGTCACGGAGGGAATCGGCACCTACCTCGGCGTCCTGGTCGCCGGCGGGAAACACGTTTATGCCAGCTTTGAAGACATGATGCTGACCATTGCAGGTCCTCGTACCGGCAAAACCACGTCGTGGGTCGTCCCGCAGATTGTGGAAGCCCGGGGCAGCGTCATCACAACCTCCAACAAGCGCGACGTCGTGGACGCCACCAGAGGCGTCCGGGACGAGGTTGGCCAGGTGTGGATCTTCGATCCCCAAGGCATTTGCGAGCAGGCGCCGGACTGGTGGTGGAACCCCCTGACCTACGTCACGGATGAGGTCAGGGCAGCGAACCTGGCTGGCCACTTTGCCGCGGGGAGCCGGGAGGCCGGCGCGAAGACTGATGCGTTCTTCGACGGGTCCGGTAAGGACCTGCTGGCTGGGTTCTTCTTGGCGGCCGCCACGGGAGGTAAGACGATGAATGACGTCTACCGGTGGCTCACGGATCCCACGGAGTCAGAGCCCTATGACCTGCTGAAGGACACTGTCTACACGCAGACAGCCAACCAGGTCAAAGGCGTGCTCACGTCCCCGGAGAAGCAGCGAGGCGGCGTCTACGGCACGGCCCAGCAGATGGCGTCATGCCTGACCAACCGCCAGGTGGCCATGTGGGTAAACCCGCAGTCACAGAGCGACCCGCGTCCCCATTTCGACCCTGCAGTATTCGTTGCCAGCGGAACCCACACGCTCTATTCACTGTCCAAGGAAGGCACCGGCACCGCGGGCCCGCTCGTAACGGCGCTCACGGTCGCTGTCACCGAGGCCGCCGAGCAGCTTGCTGTAAAGCAGGGAGGCCGGCTGAAAACGCCGATGCTAGCCATGCTGGACGAGGCAGCGAACGTCTGCCGCTGGTCCCAACTGCCTGACCTCTACAGCCACTACGGATCGAGGGGGATTGTCATCCACACCGTCCTGCAGAGCTATTCCCAGGGCGTTGATGTGTGGGGGCAGTCGGGTATGAAGAAGCTGATGTCCGCATCGAACGCCATGATCTACGGCGGCGGAGTCCGGGAGACGGAGTTCCTGGAAATGCTCTCGCAGCTGATCGGCACGTATCACTACGAGTCGCGGTCCCGCTCGACCTCCAAGGGACAGTCCACGGTCTCCCGGCAGACCAGTGAGTCGAGGATCCTGGACGTTGGCGAACTGACTGCCCTTCCCAAGGGACGGGCCATTCTGTTTACCTCTGGAAACAGGGCGGCGATGCTGCGCACAGTACCGTGGATGGCCGGCGACCATGCGGAAGAGATCAAGTCCTCGATTGCGCAGTTTGATCCGACTGCAGCCTCGACGATTCAGGAGGCCGAACGGCAACTGGCAGAGCAGCAGAGGAACCCGGACCTGGTGGCGGCATGACGGATTCCTGGGACGAAAACGGAGAGGTTGACCTCGCTACCGGTGAGCTAAAGACGGCCGCCTCGAAAGGGCCCGCCCTGCAGGGCGATGCCATCCGGGATGCCCTCGCCTCCGTTGATCTGACGGACTACGTGGGAGCGGCCGTCAAACGTGCCGTGGCGGCCGCGGTCAACAACGCTGTGGTTACTGCCCTTGAAGCCGCGCTGGATGAGGACACACTTGCCGGTCTCAAAGAACAGGCAGAGGCAGCAGTACACGCCGAGCTGCACCCGGAGCCAGTGTCGGTGGAAGAGGATGTTCCCGAGGAACCGCCGAAGCCGATGTATCCGACTGTGGAAGCCTGGGTCACTGACTGGTTATCCCCTGGCTTCCGCAGGTCCACAGCAGCGTTGAACAGCACGCACCGATGGTGCAATGACTGGTGGAAGCACGGGGAGGCCGTGTCCCGCCTCGATGCTCTGTGGCGAGCATGGGAGCACTTGAGGCTGGACCCTGCCACAGGACTAAGCGTCTGGTACCGGGATCACTGCTCCCACCACATGGCTGTCCTCATGGATGCCGAGGGGCCGTTCGCCAACTGCAAAGAAGGGCACCGGCCAGAGATAGCACCGCTTCCGGTTTCTCCAGCCCCAGCGGGGCTCTTTACCCCGCACTAGGAACTTGTCTTGGCACGACGCTGACTTGTAATCGGCATCAGCGCTAAACCTACGCATGTTTAGGAGGGCCGAGGCACCTGCCACGGCCCTCCTAATTGTTTGCGTCAATTACACAGAAGACAGGGATACCAATGTTCGAAACGATGATGTCAGCAGCCCGCTTCAGCTGGGATGCGCCCTACAGGATTATGGCTTCACTATTGGCCATCGGCTGCGCCTGCGTCCTCTTCAGCTGGGTGCCGGCTTCCAGCCCTCTCGATGCCATCGGCCATGTCGGCACCTACCTGGGCATGGGTCAGGCCGATAACGTCACAGGCGCTGTGTCTCAGTGGCTGACCACTCGAAAAGACGTCATACAGCCGGTCGCCTCCATCGTCCTCTTTGCGGGCCTGGCCAGCAATGTCGGTGACGGCTCCGGTAGGTCGTCCATTCCCGGTCCTTGGCGGGGAGCCCCAACGGCGCTCCTTGCACTTTCCGTTGTTTGGGAAGTGGATCCGGGGGCTGTACCGGGTTATCTGGTCACAGGGCTGATAGCGGCTGTGGGCGCCCTGATCGTCTCCGGGATCATCCCTGCAACTCGGGTGGGTATCCAATGGTGGCTTGGCTCGACGCTGGTGAATCTATTGGGCTCGGCACTGTACGTTGCGGGGCTGCCGATTTGGCTCCTCGCCCGGAGCTCCGGGCCGAAGCGGAATGAGCCCGAAGACGCGACGGGCTGAAACAAACAAAGGACCCCCTGCCATCGGCAGGGGGTCCTTTTGACTCTGTACTAACGCGATCGTCCAACTTCCCTTTGACGGGAGGTAGTTGCGGCCGGAGCCTTGCGTGCCTTCGGCGCCGATGACGGTCCGTGTGCCACAGCTTCAGCCGGTGACCGGCCCTGACCGCGGTCAGCGTGGAGCTGGGCAGCCACAGCTTCGCCGTCCGCCACGTTCTCCAGGTTCGCTGCGCGGGCGGCACGGGAGCCGGCTGAGTCCCAGCCCTTGTCGCTGTCTTCGAGCTGGCGGCCGCCTGACCGCTCCGACTGCTCACGTTGCGCGGCGGTCTCGCGCTCAGCTGCGGCCAGCTCGCCCAATCCCTGCTCCCTTAGTGCCCGTGCTTTTTGGGTATCGAGTTCCTGGCGCAGCCTTTCTTCCTTGGCCTCCTGCTCGGCGCTGGTACCGGTTGGGGCCACCGCGTCAACGTCGATGCCATAGCGGGCCGTAGCCTCCTGCCGGATCCTCTCGACCGCAGTCCTGGCTACGTCGTCGTCGTCCTTCCAGGCAACAGCGACGGCATAGTTTTCCGCGATTGCCTCAGGTGTTGCCTTGTCCCACCACTGGGGCTGCTCGGTCAGGCGCAACCGTGCTCGTGCTGCAGTCCGTTCGGCCTCGTACCGTGCTTCGAGTTCACGGGTCTGCTGCTGCTCTGCGGCGGCACGGTCCCGCAGACGCTGTTCCCGCTGTCGCGCCAGTTGTTCACCTACACGGCTCGCTACGGTGATCGCGGACCTCAGTGACTGGTCAAAAGCGTCGTCTACGCCATCTGCAATATCCATTGGTTAGTTCCTTTCGATTTCAGTAGTGCGCTTGACGTGCTGGGGCTGATGGGTCGGCGCCTCGATCTTCGCCGGCAGTACCGGAGGTAGCGGGCCGGATGGGGCAGCGGACTTCGCCACGTGTTCCAGGGCGGCCCTTGCCTCCGGCGGGAGGCTGGCTGCCTGCTGCTGCTGTGCTTCCGTCTTGGCTTGTTCGTTGTAGACCCGATAGACCTTCACCAGCCGGTCCGAGATCGCACTGCGGGTTGCTGTAGCGAGGCGAAGGTCCCCGGCGGCCGAGTGCATATCGCGCATTGCGTCACCGAGGTTTTTGAGCTGGCGCAAGACTGCCACGGTGGCCGTTGCGTCACTGGGTGAAGCAGCGAGTAATGCTGTGGCCATGCCTCGTGCGGAGACGCCCACAGAGCGTCGTGCCTGGACGGGGTTGTTCCTCACCTGAGCTGTACGTGCCAGGGCGTCCGAGGTGGCGGCCATGTCCGAGGCCAGCGGTTGAGGAAGCCGGCGGGACCACGCAGCGGTCACTCCAGCATGGTCACGGGCTACCTGCGCCCACGCAGCTGTATCGCTGTGGGCCACGGCCCGCATATCGTTCGTGAGCCTTTCCAGGGACTCGGAGTAGCGCTGCAGCGTCAGGCTGTCCTGTCCGTCCCGTCCCTTGTCCCGTGCCGCAGGCCGCCGGCCGCGTGAGGCGGCAGTCCATTCGGCGGCCGCCTCTTCAGCCGCGCCGATGCTGTCCGTCCAGGCCGACCTCAGCACCGGCAATGTCAGGTCTTTCCCGAGGTGACCTCCGCCATACCAAATCGGCCGTTCACCGTGGAGGGGTTTGCTGGCCACGGAGAATCCGGTCACGACGTCGCGTGTTCCGTCTGCGAAACGAGGACGGACAAGGAGCGCGTTCTCTCGCATCAGGCGCACGAACTCCGCCTCATCAGCTGCAGCAACAGAGCATGCCCGCACGACTCGTGCCAGCTCGAAGCGAGGCTGATCCTGGGTCAGCTCAACGGCCGCCAGTCGCTTGCGCTCTGCCGCTCCCAGGGCCTTCCATTCGACCTGCTCCGTGCCCTTGGCGACGGCAGCCGAATGTTTGGCAGCTGCCCTTCGGCGGGCAACGGAAATCTGTTCTGCCGGGTGGTACCCAACAGACGTGTGGGTTGAGCTCAGTTCACGCCAGCCGTATCGCTGCTCGATGGCACGGGCCGCCTTTTGGCTTGCTGCGTAGTCACCTCGAAGGAACCACTTGGTTCCGTCCTCCCGTACCCGGGAGGCCACGATGTGAATGTGATCATTGCCGTTGATGCTCTGGCCATGGTGCACTGCGAGCCAGGAGCAGGGAGCTTTTCCGCTGGCCTCGGTGAAACCCATGTCATCCATGAACTCCTGCGCAATGGTTGCCCACTCCTGGTCGGTTCGGATGCCCTCAGCTGCTTCAAAGCTGAGCGAGCAATGCCACACGTTCCAGTCATCGGCTGCCACGTCCAGGACGCGCCGGGCTCGGTCCAATTCTGTTGCCAGCGCGGACGCACTGTCGTAGTTCAACTCGGCGTCGTCGTACCACGCCATCGTGGGACCGCTTCCGGCCACGAGATGCGGATGGGTGTGTTCGTTGCGCTTACCCGGGCCGACCAGGTAACCCATCAGGCCGCGCATGTCGGAGCCCTTGGTGATGTTGGGAATCACTTGGCGTACCTGTCCACAACGCTGGCGATAGTCGCCCCCAGCGTGCGGACCTCGCTGATCATTGCGGCAAACTCCGCCGGCACTTCCGAGGTGGTGTTGGCGTGCCTGGCAATCTGGTTGGCGTTGTTCGCAACGCCAGCCAATACGCGGCGAATCTCCATCAGGGCAACGAGCTGGTCCTTGCCCACCGTCACGGTAGGACGGGATCCGGCAAGGGCTGACTCAACGAGCAATCTCTGGATGGTCACCCTGCCCTCGGTGGCCAGCACGTCGAGACGGGCATTCTCTTCAACGGTGACGGAGACGTCGTAGGTAACGGGGCGCCCGCCCTTGATGTATGGAAGGCGGCGGCGTGAACGCTTCAAGGCTCGTCGCCCGTTCAAACCTTCCACAATGTCCCCCAAACTGGCCCAGCGCAGCGACCCCGAATCCCGGGGACCACACTGACCAGTGTGCCCGAGCCTCGACACAAAGTCGAGGCGACAAGCCAATAACCCGGGGTTATTATTTAGCTTGCTCCGCTTCGGCAACGCAGTGCTCCACCGGAGCGGATGCATTCGGGACACACCCCGGTGGCTCGAAACGATGTCCACGTGCGCCTATACGATGGCTTCATGAGTACAGAACAGACATTGGAAAAACTCCGTCAAAGCGAACAGCGCCGCACTGAACAGCGGCTCGCCGCCGTCACGGAAGTGCTGACCTCCTGGGAGCAGTTGCAGGTCGCTGAGGAAGCTCTCAACGAGGCGCGCACTCGGTACGCTCACACGCACAAGAAGGCGACGCAGTCGCACTGGACACCGCAGGAGCTCAAGGACGCAGGCCTGCCTGCACCTGTGGTCGGCGCGCAGAAGCGGCGTCCCTCAACGCGTCGTAACCAGGCATCGAACAGCAGCGACGTGCAGGCCGAGAACGGCTGACGTTTCGAGCGAAACCACCGCTGCGTTTTTATGGGTGAGGACCGTCCGGAATCCGGACGGTCCTCACCCATTTCTATTCGGCTGCTTGAGCGGCCTCCTGCCCACATGGGCACGGCAAAAGCTATTTCCTTCGGGCTTTTCCCGCACACATGTGGACAGCAGGAACCAACGGTCAGGTGCACACAGCCGGCGCGTCACCTCTGCCGGTATTCTCCCCTGAACTAGCGCCGGTTGTGCACACCTTCGCGTAGGACTGTCCTACCTTTCGACTCCTGCATCCTGCTGCGCGGTTCTGTCCGTCCAGGGTGTTTGAGTTGTCGTAGCTCGGGTGGGCGCCGCGGCCCCAGTGGCTGCCGTCGTTTGGTGATGACGGCGAATGTACTCGATCTCCGGGTCGACTTCGATTTCCTCCCGCACTTCCGCGGCGGGACCGGGTGGCTCAATGGACGCTTGCAGTCGTGCCTGCAGATCGGCGCTCCGTGCCTTCGCCTCCAGCAGCTGCGCCATCTGCCGGAAGGGCTTGTCGATCTCGTGGTCGATGTCTGCGAGGACCCGCTCGGCTTTGGTGATCGCTTCCCGAAGGTTCTCCGCAATCTGCGGGATTCGTGAGACTTGGTTTTCCAGCCGCGTCAGCACTCCTTGGCTTCCCTCGATCAGCTCTCCGCGGCGGACCGAGTGCTCCGTGTCGGGAACGCCGTCCACGGTGAATACGAGATCGTCGTGTGTACCCAGCCGGGCCTCACGTCCGGCGTTGCGTAGCCGGAGTTGGTGCCCGCCGAGTGCAGCGATGATTCCATAGTCGCGCTCCTGGCGTCCGATGGGGATGTAGCTGTTCTGCTGATCAACTGCCCATTGCCGGAGGGCTGCCGCAGCGTCCGTCCGTTTCTCGTAGCCGACGCCCTGGATGGTTGCGTGGAAAGCATCGCCGGCGGTGGGAACGACAGTCTCAGCTGCTGCGCGCACAGCGGGCAGCTTCCGTTGCGCCAGCTCGATGGTTTTAAGGGCGCCGGCCTTTTGCCAGGTAAGTGAGGACTTGTTCCGTTCGAACGCGCGCCGCCGTCGTTCCAGTTTGGTCAGCGCAGTGTCCGCCTCGATCTTCTCCATCACCAATGGATTCCCGGACGTGGCTGCTTTGATCTGCGCAGCGTTCAGAGCAAGGTCACCGACGTCTTCGATTTCCCTGACGTCCAGCCTCCCCCGTAGTACCTGTTGGATCATGGTTGCCTTGCGCTGAATGCCGTCCCATGCCGCGCTGTCGTAACTTCCCGACGTTGCGTACTGGAAGTTGTAGACCTCGGCGTTGGCATTGCCCTGGCGGATGATCCTGCCATCCCGCTGTGTAAGGTCGGCCGGGCGCCAGGGGCAGGTCACATGGTGGATCGCTTTCGCCCGTAGCTGGACGTTCGTCCCAGTGCCCATCTTGCCCGTCGACCCAATCAGGACTGCGACATCACCATTGCGGCATTGCCGAAAGAGGTCTCCCTTTTTCTTGACCGTGTCAGCCTCGTGAATGTAGCGGATCGAATCCGCCGGCATGCCGCCGGCGACGAGTAGTTCCTTCATCTCGTCGTAGGCGTTCCAGGAGCCGTCCCCCGTGGGCGTCGATAGGTCGCAGAAGATCAGCTGCAGCGCTCCTTCCTTCAGTGAGGGGATCCCGGAGCCGATTGTCGTGTCGTAGGTGTTGTCCTTGTTCTCTTCCCAGACACGCAGGGTGTTCCGTGCCACGTAGTCCAACTTGGTTTCGGACGTCGGCTCGATCCCGACCATCCGCACATCCAGGGCTGCTTTGCGTCCGTCGTTGTACACGGTCAGGACGTTGTCCGCTCCCTTCTGGGCGCGGGGGCTGATGGTGTCCAGGCGGTGGGCCAGCTCCTTCATATACGCTGCAAGCTCCCGCGGCTGCGGGACCAGAACAAGTTCGGGCTGCCGCTCCCCGTCACTGGGTCTGGGTGCGTAGTCCGGAGTCTTGAGGTTGAGGTCTTCCGAGAGCTTGACGTCCGCGAACACGTTGAAGCTGCGCAGCAGTTCGGGGACGTTCTTGAACTTCGCAAACCGCGTCTTGTTTTTCAGCCGGCCGCCGGCATCCATCTCGATGGCCGTAACAGTCTCCCCGAACGTCGCTGCCCAGACGTCGAAGTTTTCCACTCCTGCGTCCCGCAACAGATCCGGGCGCAGGTAGCGCTGCATGACGTGCGCCTCGGTCACTGAGTTCGCAATGGGCGTCCCGGTCGCCATGGTGGCCACACGGTCTCCGTGCGAACGCAGGTATTCCAGCTTCAGGTGCATGTCCGTGGCGCGGACGCTTCCCTGGATGGCTGCCCCTTGGACGTTTGTCACGGTGCGGAGGTTCTTGAACTCGTGTGCCTCATCGACCATCAGGTAGTCCACTCCGGTGTCTTCGAACGTCAGTCCGTCGTCCGGGGCCGTGTCCATGAGCTTCTTCATCCGCTCTTCTTCGGCCTGAAGCTTGGTCTCCAGTTTCTTCACCATGGACTTGGACTGGTCACTCTCCTGGGCGAGTGTGATCGTCTGTCGTACGTCCCCAACGATGCCCATCTGGTAACTCTCGATGGTTTCCTTGCGTACACCGATGCTTTTGAAGGCCTGTTGGGTCATGATGATGCCGTCCCAGTCCCCCGCGGCCGCGCGGGAGACGAACCTGCGGCGCTGAACCAGGTTGCCTCCCTTCACTGCAATGTCTTCGCTTCCCGCAGAGAGAAGCTTCGCCTGGGGATAGAGTTCCAGCCACTCCCTGGTGAACTGCTCCAGCATGTGCCCGGGCACCACGACGAGTGGCTTGTTGACCAGTCCCAGTCGCTTCAGCTCCATCGACGCAATGACCATCGTTGCGGTCTTTCCGGCCCCGACTTCGTGGAACAGTCCGACAGCCGGCTCGTTGATGATGCGTGCGACGGCGGTCCGCTGGTGCTGGTGCGGACGGAAGTCCATCGCCAGCCCAGGCAAAGACAGTCGTTCTCCCTCGGCCGTGTAGTCGCGCAGCCGGATGGAGTTGAACCGCCGGTTGTATTCCTCCGCGAGCCGCGCAGCGCGCTCGGGATCCTCCCACACCCATTCACCGAACCGCTCCTGAATCGCTTCGGCTTTTTCCTGCGCTGCCTCGGTTTCTTCGTGGTTCGGCCAGCTCTTGCCGTCCATGTCCACATCCGTGACCTGGATCTGTGATTGTTCCAGAAGTGACTGCAACAGATCAGGTGCCGGCCTTCGGTCGGTTCCCCACTCCGAAGTTGCCTTGATGCTGCCCCGGCTGCTTTTGACGTCCCATTTACCGGTGCCTTCAACCGTCCGGACGGTTGCATAGACGTCGCCCAGCAGGGACTGGACGAACTGTTCGTGGTCCTCCTGGCTGATCCACACCGCGCCCAGGCGTGCCTCGATGTCTTCCATCCGGATGTTGTCCGGCTGGACGTGCTCCAGAGCGTCGACGTTCTCTTGCCACTTTGCGTCCAGCGTGAGGGCAGTACGGGCTTGGTCCAGCCGTGTCCGCACGTTCCCCGAAAGGTACTCGGCCGCAGGAAGCAGCTTGCCGGTGGCCGGATCGTCGTAGACGAGTCCACTGAGTTCGGCACGGGCTTCTGCTTCGGTCTTGCCCAGCAGGTCCGCCATAAACGGCAGGTCTGCCCGACCTACCGTGTCCAGGGCGATGGCCAGGGCGTCCTCGGCGTTCTCCGCACCCCGTGGCGCTCGTCGGACAAGCACCTGCCGGCGTTCGGTGAGCGCAGCCGGAAGCGCCACCTGGGTTTCGTCGTTGAAGTCCTCCAGTGCCGCAGGCAAACTGCCGAAAGGGTCATTCGACTGCAGTTTCTGCACTGCGGGTGCGAGCTTGCGCCATGTCGTGACGTCCCCGGTCTTCTTGTCCTCCCGCGACATCAGCTGGTAACGGTTTACCGGGCCATAACGGTCGACGTACGCCTTGTACTGCGAGGAGAGGCTGGCGCGCAGCTGATCCATCT
Organism: Arthrobacter sp. NPDC093128; assembly: GCF_040683875.1. Lineage (NCBI taxonomy): Bacteria > Bacillati > Actinomycetota > Actinomycetes > Micrococcales > Micrococcaceae > Arthrobacter > Arthrobacter sp. NPDC093128. The sequence goes on along the minus strand of NZ_JBFBEY010000027.1, from coordinate 5,103 downwards.
CCGGGGTGTCGTCGGTGTTCGCTGCTTCCATCTCCAGCAGTTCCCGCGCTGCATCCCGCAGCCCCAACAGTGCCCGCATTTCCGATGCGTGGGCCTTGGGCAAGTCGAACGGCACCTGCTGTCCCTGGTCCACGATGGTGAAGGTCCCATCGGCCAACGCCGAAATGGTCCCGTCCCATGCAGCCTGGCTCTGCGGCAGCAGTGCTGCAGGGCGGACTTCCGACTCTGTTTCCTGGGGCGTATGCATGAGCCCAAGCCGTTCGGCGTCCTGGACTATCGCCGCGAGGCTGGATCCCAGCTGGCTGGGAACGTCCGCGAGCTCCGATGCCCGGACGCTGACAGTTTCGTCGCCGTACATGCCGTGACCCACAGTGATCTGCCCGAGAACATGCTCGGGGTGCAGATCGAACCAGGTGTTGATCTTGACGTTCTTCCCGTCGGCAATGATGTTGGTGACCTGTTCCCAGTCCCGGCTAAGGGGCTCCCGGCCAGGTTCCCGCTTCCTGAACAGCAGTACATCCGTAAGCGCCTCGGTGCCGGCGGCACGGCGGTGCGCGCCGTTGGGCAGTCTGACAGCTCCGACTAGATCGGCAAGGTCGTTCATTTCGCGCCGTGACCCCGGATTTGCGGCGTCCATCGTGAAGCTCGATGACAGCACGACCACGTATCCCCCGGGCTTCGTTGCCTCCAGCGACTTCAGGATGAAGTGGTTGTGCATCGAGTGCCGCTGGTCGTGGTTGTAGACCTTGTCATAGAGGCTGTTCGGGCTGAACGGGACGTTTCCAACTGTTAGGTCAAAGGAGTTGCGCGTGACGCGGGTGTCGGCAAACGATTCGTTTCGAATCTGCGCGTCGGGGTAAAGGTGCTGTGAGATTTTCGCAGTAAGCGGGTCCAGCTCAATCCCCACCATTGATGCAGACTCCGGGGCGAACCCAATAAAGGTCCCGGCTCCGGAGCCTGGTTCCAGGACGTTTCCGCCCGTGAAGCCCAGTTCACGGACAGCGGACCACATCTCTTGGACCAGGGCAGCGTCGGTGTAATACGCATTGGTGGTAGTCCTGGATGCGGCAGCGTATTCCGCTTCGCTCAGCGTGGCCTGGAGCTCGGCGCGTTCTGCCGCCCAATCGTCTTTGTCGAACAGCTGCGGGAGCGCTCCCCAGCTCGACCATCTGGCAAGGACGGTCCGTTCGTCCGCGGTCGCGGGCCGGCCGGCCACCTCGAGGTCCTTCACCAGCTCAATCGCTGCTAGGTTGGCCCGGAAGCGCCCCTTCTGTCCGGACGGGGCCAGATCATCCTGTGACCTTGGCTGGAATTTGCCGCCTGTTCCTACTCCTCGTCCGAGGGCAGGGGTGTCGTCTCCATCTCTTCGCTCTGCGCCGGGATCTGGCTGTAGATCCGCTCCTGGTACACCATTTCCTCGGCCCGCTTCGTCGCTGCCTTCTGGAGCCCGATCACGTCCATCATGTTCTGCCCGTGGACCCGGGGTGGCGTCAGCTGTGTTGTCAGCTCGCCAATCTCGTCCGCCATCTCCTGACCCAGCTGCGTGAAGTGTGCTTCCGGATCCTCGATCTGGCTGAACTGCTCCTGATCGGTCGATTTCATCGTTTCCATGGCGTGTCTGCCGTGCTTGTTCATTGCGCTCCTCCTCCGGTTCGGCCCACAGAGCTTCAAAGCTCAGTTGGCCACTAATTGCCTTTTTCCGTGCCGCCACGTGATCTCCCCAATTTGAGTCGGTTTGATCGTCACCCTAACGGCCACGGCCTCCTGCGGCTATTTGGCTATCGTTTGTGCCTGATCCCGTGCAAGTTCCCGGATGACGGTTGATTTGCTCAGCGTCAGTAGTGAAGCGATATCCACGATGGTCCTTCCTTCCTTCCGATATCTGTGGATGGCTTCTCTCTTCAATGCCGTAACTACGGTGGGCCGGCCGCCGATGCGTCCCCTGGCCTTCGCGGCCTCCAGACCTGCCCTGGTGCGTTCGGAGAGTCTGCTTCGTTCGTATTCGGCAAGGGAGGCGAACATGTCAAAGATCAATTTTCCGTGGGCAGTCGTCGTATCCAGCCAGGGCTCCGCCAGTGACCGGAACCCCACTCCCCTCTCCGCCAGGGACGTCACTATCGCAGCAAGGTCGGCCGTGCTTCTGCCGAGCCTGGTCAGGTCCGTGACCGCCAGAACGTTCCCCGGTTGGAGATGGCTCAGACAGTCCTGCCACTTCGGGCGGGCCTGCGTCGCACCGGACGCATGTTCCTGGAAAACCTTGATGGCGCCGGCTGCCACAAGAGCGTCAATCTGGCTTTCCAACGACTGTCCCCTCGTACTGACGCGGGCGTACCCGATGACATTGCCCACTGACATGCCAAAAACCCTCCCAGCGATGTTTTGAAACCTTTTGATTACGGACATGAGTTATGACACCACTCTAGCCGTGGTTTCCCTGAAAAATCGACAGGCGTAGAACAGGTATTCACAAACGGTCGTTTTTGACTGTTGCGAATAGGGCACCTTCACCGCGCAGTTTCGCGGGCGGGGTTTACGGGAATCGGCTCTGCCCGGAATCCCGCGTCTCGGGATGACTGCAGCAAGTTAAGCTGCTGCGGCCGGTGGAGGACCGTCTTACGGGACGGCTTGTACGGGCGGGTATGCGAGAAATGTTTCGCTGTGTTTCGTGGGGTAGTGGGTCAGCCCGGGCGCCCGGAAGGGTACCTCGGCATGCTGAGGGCCTTCACAAACGCGGGCAAGGAGGCTCGTACGAACAGCGATTATTGGCTATGAAGCCCGTTCGGAATTGGGCGGGATATCACTTTAAGGTCAAAGGCCTGCCTGCCGGTTATTCAGGGCTGCTTCGCCCCGACGTGCGGCGGTGGTACCGGACGACAGCCAAACCAATGAGGTTGGCAGCGGCGAACCCAAGCGCCACCACAATCAGGGTGATATTAAAGGCGATCCAGAACGGCGAGGAGAATTCATTGAACAGTGCGGCTACTCCGGGGATGAGTCCGGCAAAGATGCCCGCTATGGAAGGAAACCACCGTCTCTTTTCGGGACCACGTTTCATCTCATCGTTCATGGTGCGCTAGACCTCTTCTGCTGTTGATCGGAGCATATTCTCATTCCGCCCTAATTGAAACGGGAGTATCGCTTCTCCGCCCCGGTGACGGTTCGGCTGATCCTGCAGACTCGGACGCCGACGGAAACGGCCCTAGGCACAGCGAGGGTCGAGGGACCATCCGCTCTGCGGAGGGCTATACCTCTACCGAAAAGTTGGATAGAAGCTTAGTGTCGTCGTAGCAGTCAATAGGGGGATGCGTGATGGAAAACGTAACTAGCCCAAGCCGGATCGACGCCTTGCCGGCCTCGCGCACGAGCCCGATCCTGTCCATCGCGGCCGCCTTAGTCGGGCCCCTATGCGTTATCTTCCTGACTGGGTATTTGACGATCCAGTTGCAGCTGTCGGAGATTGGCGCTCCCCTTTTGGATTTCAACGCGAGTCCGATCCCCGTAGTGGCGCAATGGGTGCCGTACTTTGTGCGGGCCGTACTCGTCCTACTCGCCTTGGCCGCGATTCTGGGGTACCGATTGGTGGCCCGCACTGAGGCGGCGCGGATAGTTACTCTCGTGGTCCTGGTCGCGGCTGCGTTCGCTGGCGCCTACACGTCACGACCACTGCCAATGGATGGGGAGCCGCAGCCGATCGCCCTTTTCAGTCTCATCAATGGTGCTACATCGCCGTTCATCCTTGCACTTATAGGAGCAGTCATCGTCGACCTGATCGTCAACCGCAGCCGCAGGAAATGGGCGACCGGATAAATCCGTCGCTGCTGGGCCTGGCCGATGGCCGATCCAACTTGTCCACTTGCTGGCTTCCGTCCGTTAGACCGAGGTCGCTCACTGTTTTCCACCCCCAAAAGACTATGCTGTCGTCACGATCCTGGTGTTAGGAGAAGTCCAATGGGGATAGACGGAAGCCGAACAATGCCGATGTTCGAGAAAACCGAACACTGGTCGTCGCCGCTTTCTCTAGACGAAGCGTTGACGGCAATCTCCAAAGCGTTTGCGGCGGACAAGGCAAGGATCCGGCAGGACGGTACCTTCCTTGAAATACGAACGGGATCCAATTTGCAGTACCGCCTATGGGGCAACCTATTTTCATGGAGCCGCCGGAAGATACCGGTGGCGTTAACAGTCCGAGTTCGAGCAGCGGAGCACGGCGTCCATATTGATGCGCACGCATTCGACACCTTCGGTATCCGACTAACCGACCACGCATTTTTCGGAACCCAAGAAACTTTTGAGGATCGGCTCGACGTTCTACTGCGCCAGGCAGCTACCGCCGCAGAAGCATCCCCGAAGGCGTAGCAGTTCCGAGCCAAGCTTCGACTCAGCGACCAGAAGCGTCCCGTTAGAGGGTCGCACCTCCACTGGGCCTGTAGTGCCCCGGGCGGCCACCGAGGCGGTTAAGAGTTGTGCTCATTCCTGATGGAACCGCCACGGGGTTGCCGGACACTTATGGGTATGGGGAACCAGGGAAAGGCACATACGGACAATGAGCTGTGGTCGCGGGTCCTGGAGGGCGATGGCCCTGCCTTCGCTGAACTTTTCGTTCTCCACCGGGACCGAGTCTTCGGTCACAGCCTGCGCCTCGTCAGAACTCCCCATGAAGCAGAAGACATCACCGCGATGGTATTCCTCGAAGCCTGGCGCTGCAGATCAAGTGTCAGGCTGGTCAACGATTCAATAATCGGGTGGCTGATGGTCACCACCACCAACGTGGCCCGGAACCGCATCAGGTCCAACCTCCGGTATGAGCGACTCCTCCGGAAACTCCCCCGCGCTGAGACGGCACCGGATCACGGCGACTGCGTGGCCGACGCCGTGGACCAGGACCGGCGCTCTCAGCTCCTGCACCGGGCCTACCGTTCACTCGGGCGAAAAGACCAGGAGATCATCGCCCTCTGCGTTCTTGAGGAGATGAGTACCACTGAAGTAAGCCAGTTGCTACGCATCCCGTCTGGCACGGTAAAGTCGCGGCTCTCGCGCGCCAAACACAAACTCTCACAGCTGCTAAATCCACAAGCCGGACTGCGGCCGGCCAACCCACTCACC